>CAVJRB010000077.1:0-4021 GCA_963651655.1 bacterium
GTCCATGATGCGGACATGTCTCTCGATCTCCGCCGGGCACTGAGAATCTGCTTCAAACTGAATAAAATAGTAGAAGCCTTCATGCATTTTCTGAATCTCGTAAGCTAATTTCTTCTTACCCCATTCTTCAACGTCTGTGATAACGCCGTTGTAACGAGTGATGTATCCTTTAGCTTTCTCAACTACTGCATCACGTACTTCGTCTTCAACTTTAGCGCTAACAACTAATGCTAACTCGTACTTGTTCATGCTTGTCTTACCTCCTTATGGTCTGTTGGCCCTTTGCCTGTCAAAGAGCAAGGATATTTTATATATCACGATTTTTGATTCTAACATACTTTTTGTGGGCTGTAAAGCATTATTTTTCCTTTTTTTGAAGATTTTTTGTGTTTTTCTCCACCATTTTGCGGGGAACCATGATCTGGTGCCCGCATCCCATGCACTTCAGGCGGAAATCCGCGCCCACACGCAGGATCTCCCACTCCTTGCTGCCGCATGGATGGCCTTTTTTCAAAGTAACGATGTCTCCGATTTCATAAACCTCTGCCATAATCTGACAAACTCCTCTTAAAAACATTTTATTCTGTGTGTCTCTTCACACGTTTCCCAATACTACTCTTCTGCCTGTTTCACCTGGATCTGTGAAAATACCTGTCCAATAGGCTCCTTGATCAGAAGATCCGCATATCGGTCTCTTGGTGTAGGTGATTTGTTGATCACCACCAGATGCTCACCGGAGAAATAATCGATCAGGCCTGCTGCCGGGTAAACCGCAAGGGAGGTTCCTCCGATGATCAGAACCTGCGCCTGGGAAATAGCCCGCACCGCCTCGCTGATCACACCGTTGTCCAGTCCTTCCTCATACAGCACCACGTCCGGCTTGATCATTCCGCCGCAGGTACATTTGGGCACGCCCTTTGCATTTTTCATGTAGGCGAAATCATAAGATTTACCGCATTTCATACAGTAATTGCGGTATACGCTTCCGTGAAGCTCCAGTACCTTTTTGCTTCCGGCCATCTGATGAAGATTGTCGATGTTCTGGGTGATCACCGCCTTCAGCTTGCCTGCTGCCTCTAACTCTGCCAGCTTTAAGTGGGCCGCATTCGGCTTTGCTGTGTCACACAGCATCTTGTCCTGATAGAAACGGTAAAATTCATCCGGGTGACGCATAAAAAAGGTATGGCTTAATATGGTTTCCGGAGGATAGTCGTACTTCTGATTATACAGGCCGTCCTGGCTTCGAAAATCCGGGATTCCGCTTTCTGTGGAAACTCCCGCTCCCCCGAAAAATACAATATTGTCATACTTATCGATCAGTTCCTGCAGTCTTTTTGTTTCCTCACTCATATGTCATCTTCCTCCAATCCCAGCAGCCTGGCAGGAAAATTTCCCGCCTGGCGCGCCTTTGCATTCCATTTCTCAAAAATCAGTTCTCACTGCTGTCTGTCTTTTTCACCACATCAAGGGTGTCCACTCTTTTTCCCTGAACCACATAACGGGTAGATTCATTGCCTGTACAGGTGGAAAGGGTGACGATCTTATCCTCCACTCCAAGCTCTCCCGGCGTGGTCTTAATATCCGAATAAGAAACGATCTTGTTCATGTAGTCCACAAATTCCTGGCCCGGACCCTTAAACAGCGTGTAGGTATCGCTGTTTACCGCTGTGGTGTAGGCAGAAATGATCTCGTATCTGTAGTTCTTCTCCGGCGTGAAAATCCAGAAATATTTGCTCTTGTTATAGGCAGAATCGTCCTTGCTGAAATTCTTCAGCTGGCCGAACATGCTGCCGTTTTTCATATTATGTCCGTAAACCAGGGTATTGCAGTCGCTGAAATCTGCCTTATTCTCATAATCAATGAAAATAGTTCCGGCAAAATTGTAGTTCTTCTCGTAAGTCATATGAAGATACTGGTCATTGTCAGTTCCCCGAACTACCGGATAGCTGACCCCATCCAGAGCCTCCACATAGATCCAGCCGATCACATCTGTGTTAATGCTTCTTAAGGAATCAAAATCAATGTCCATAGGTGCTTTCAGTGTGGGGCCTTCCGGGCCGGCTTCTTCCTTCTCTTCGCTGTCCTTGTCCGGATCACGTTCTGTCACTGCCATCTGGGCAATGGCATTGTACTCATCTGAGCCTTTTTTGTACTCTGTGTAAATATGATAAAGATTGTATGCCGCATAGCAGAATATGCAGATTGCTGCGATCAGCACAACCGTAAGCAGCACATCTCCCGCCTTTTTCTTCTTTTTGGGTTTCTTATCTTCCTTCATGGCAACCTCCTTTTTCTCATGAACTTTCTTCCTCTCCAGGGATGCAGTTTCCCGGAACTTTTTCGCACATTTCCTCCCTGTCATTATAAGCGCTGGGAAAAATTCCCGCAACCATCATTCCTGCATGGAACTCAGAAGCGCCCTGCATTCTTCCCGCATGGCATTCTCCTGTTTCTGGTAAAGCAAAAGCCCGCAGTGCCTGAAATAGGCATCACATCCATGTTGGGAAATAAAAGTACTGGTGCACGGATTCCCGGTAAGCCCGGTCTCCAGAAGCAGCAGCTCCTGTCCTTCTCCAAAGCAATCCTCAAGAAAGGCAAAGCCCCTCTCCAGCATAGCCTTCGTTTGCTCTAACTCCTGCCCCCGCAGCTCACATTCTTTTTCAAACAGCTGGCGTATCAGCTGGAAGCCTTCCTGGCAGTCCGTCACATGAGCCTCGCAGATCTGAAGAAAATACTCTTCCAGAATCCCGATCTGCTCTTCCTCCTGGCATCTCTCCCGCTCCGACAAAAGCTCTGCCTGCCATTTCGCATCCAGTGCTTTTCTTCTTTCTGCCAGAAACTCTTTCATGGAATCCACACCTGTTTGCTCCTGGAAAAAACGCTTCAGCTGCATCAAATTCTGGTGAAGCATCACAGTTCTTACATCCACTTTCCTGAACGCTGCCGCCTGCTGATCCAGCGCTTCCATTACAAGCTGGGTCAGGGTAAACCGCTCCTCAAACTGCGCCCTGGCTGCCATCTCACAGATCAGCCTGTATTCCTTCTGGCTCACAGTTCCCTCTAGAATTTCCCCTACCCGGTAATCCGTTTTGTACCTTTCATATAGTCTATAATAGGCGGCAAAGTCCCTTGTAATTTCCTCTTTCTGAAGAAACTCGCCAACAACCTCTTCTGACACCTCCACCTGAAGCTCTTCATAGCTTTTGAGAAGCTCCGAAAGGTCCTCCCAGCCTCTGGCAGTCACAAAAAATTTCCCGTCTACCGTGTTTTCCACTATGTAGAAATTCTCTTTTTTCAGAGTCAGATAGGACAAAATGGCGCCGTGGATCTGCCTTTTCCCGGCGTATTCCAGCCACACATCCGTCTGGGCCTGTATCTCAAGCTTTCGCACACGGTCCAGGGTTACAATGTCAAACTCCCGGACAGACTTGTTGTACTCCGGCGGATTTCCTGCTGCTACAATGATCCAGCCCTCCGGTACCTTATGGGTTCCGAAGGTTTTGTTCTGTAAAAACTGGAGCATGGCCGGCGCCAGAGTCTCGGACACACAGTTGATCTCATCCACAAAAAGAATTCCTTCTTTTTTTCCAGTGCGCTCCATGCATTCGTAGACGGATGCGATAATTTCGCTCATGGTGTATTCGGTGATATCCATTTCCTTCCCGCCATAATTTCTGGTGACGATTTTCGGCAGTCCTACTGCGCTCTGGCGGGTATGATGGGTGATGGTATACGCCATAAGACCTACCTGGCATTCCTCTGCGATCTGCTCCATAATGGCTGTTTTGCCGATTCCCGGAGGCCCCATCAGAAGGATTGGCCTCTGACGCACCAGCGGATAGGTGTACTCTCCCTTTTCGTTCTTTCTCAGATAAGCCAAAAGAGTATGCTTGATCTCGTTTTTTGCTTCTTTTATGTTCATCGGTGTGCTCCTTTAGCTGATTACCAGCTTGTATGCCCAATTGGGCACATATTTCATATTTTCATTCTTTTTCACAAAAACAAAAGCAGTCTCGTAATC
>CAVJRB010000078.1:0-3163 GCA_963651655.1 bacterium
AATTCATCCCCGCCGTATCTTCCGACCAGTTCATGCCCTGGAACCACTTTCTGCAAAATATGAGCGATCTTCTTCAGGCACTCATCCCCTGCTACATGCCCATAAGTATCATTATATTCTTTGAAAAAGTCCACATCAATGATCAAAACGGCAAATTTATTTCCCACAGCTTTTGCATCAGAAAATGCCTGAACCATATATTTTCGGATGCCCCGTCGGTTCAGCACACCTGTAAGCTCATCATATTCGCTTCTTTTATACAGAGCATTCCGCCACGCTTCCATATTGACCCGTTTGCTGGATTCTTCCTGAAGTTCGATTCGTTTCCGCAGGCGCTTCACAACCGCTTCTCTGGATGCCGCCTTAAATTTCATATTGTATTCAAAAAACAGCTCATAGGCCCGTTCCAGCTTCTGTTCTGCTCCAAGGGCTGTGTAAACTCGGATTTCGTATTCCATAAGTCTGGTCCATTTCCTGGCATTTTCTATTCTGGAAAGAAGCTCTTCTGCCTTCAGTATGAATTTCTCAGCTTCTTCGTATTCTTCCAGTTCCATAAGAATATCCAGAATATCAAAATAATGAGACAGCCGTTCAAACCTGTTTCGGATCTTCTCCACAGCATCAAGACTGCTGCTTATCCTGTCAAGCGAAGCCTTCTTTTCCCCGTTTTTGGCATAACAGGAGGCGTACATAAGAGCCACATCCAGGGACTGCTCCCTTAGCTTCCGAACACTATCCAGATATTTCAGTGCTTTATCCGTTTTTCCTTCTTCCAGGGCCAGACCCGCCCGAAGCATATTATAAACATCCTCTGTGAGTCTAATGTTCCCCTCGTTTTCATCTGCTGACACTGCCATCTCGTAAGCCCGGTGCAAAGTTCTCTCTGCTTTCTTAAATGCTCCGGCACACCTGTATACATAAGCAATATTTGCAAGAGCAGCAGAACACATCATATAATCATCCAAGCGCTCTGCAATTTCCACTTCTTTAAAGAAGCAGTCAAGAGCTCCCTGCTCATCATCCATTCCTATGTAAATAACGCCAGCCAGGTTATATAAGGTGAGCGACAGCTTTTCGAAATTATTTTTCCCGATCAGCTCCATTGCGGCATGATATTCGTCCATTGCTTTATCCAGCAGGCCCATAGAGTGGTATGCGTCTGCCAGATAAGTATAGGCAAATGCCCTGGAATACTCTGTTTCGTCTGACTCTAATAATTTCAGGCACAAGTCACGTTCTTTTTCCGGAGACTGGTGCCTGATCTCAAGTATTTGGTCCATGTAATGGTTTGCTTCGCTCATTTCGTTCACCTTTTTTCAGCTTTTCCAACTTTTCATAGTACTAAAATACTCGAATTATCCCTGTCCGTCAACATTTTCCAGACAATTTCTTTGCACAAAAAACAGTCCAAAAGTGATTGCCTGGCACTTCGTAAACTCCAGGCAAATCCTGCCCGGGCAATCTTTATACATGTAAAAGCAGTTGAAGAGAGGTCACAGGTATCGTATAATTATTTGCATCACCAAAGACACATGAGACCATTTTATTGAAAATTGCTTTCGTCAGGAGAATGCTATGAAATACAAATTCGCAGCCGCCGACATGGACGGCACTTTATTAAATGATTCCAACGAAATCACACCGCATACACTCGAAATCATCCGCCAGGCAGTGGACAAAGGGCTGATTTTTTCCATCTGTACAGGACGTCCCATTCAGGGCGTATCCCGCTACCAGAAACAGCTTGGCATTCAGGGGCCTGTGATCACCTACAACGGTGCCATGATCCTGGATTCTGCCACAGGAAAAGTGCTCTGCCGCCAGGAGCTTGCATCTGATGACGCCCGCAAAATCCTAGAAGCAGGAATCCGCTATGACACTACCATGTGCATCTGGTCCAACAACCAATTATACGGAAACCAGTTAAATGCCCGCATCCACGAATACAGTCAGGCAACCAAAGTAACTCCTCTTCCCATTCCCTCCATAGAACAGCTTCTCTCCCAGGGTGTTACCAAGATTCTGTGGTATGATGACGTGGAAAAAATTCAGCAAATAGAAAAAGAGCTGCGTGATGCAGCCCCTTTCCAAAGTGTTACTTTTTGCACTTCCAAGCCTTTTTACCTGGAATTTTTCAACAGCAGGGTGTCCAAAGCTGCTGCCATTGATAAGATTGGAGAGCTTTATGGCTTCTCCCCTGCCGAAACCATTGCCATTGGCGACGGCTTCAACGACCTCCCCATGATCCGCCACGCCGCCCTGGGCGCCGCCATGGCAAATGCCCCGGACGGGGTAAAGCAGTATGCAGATTACATCACAACTCATACCAATAATGAAGACGGAGTAGCTGAGGTTCTGGAAAAATTTGTTCTATAAGGTTCTCAAATGCAAAACAGAGCGGTCAAAACGCACCGCTCTGTTTTGCATTTTATTAATATTGAAATTCTATATTCTTATTTAAATAATGGTTTCATAACCGGATACAGCTGTCTGAACTTCTGGTATCTTTCTTCGTATTTCGCAGCCAGTTCCGGGGTTGGTTCTACGGTGTCTACTACTTTGGCAAGCTTTTTGCCTGCTGTCTCAACATCCGGGAAAACGCCGCAGCCTACTGCTGCAAGCATAGCGCCGCCAAGGGACGGTCCCTCTTCCACTTCCAGAACATCCACCTTAATGTTCATCACATTTGCGATAATCTTTTTCCAGAGAGGGCTCTTGGCTCCGCCGCCGCAGATCTTGGTGCGCTCAATCTTGATACCAAGGCTCTTGGCAACCTCAAGGGAATCACGAAGTGCAAATGCAACACCTTCCAGAACAGCCTGTGTCATATCTGCTCTTGAAGTGTCCATGGACATTCCGAAAAATACGCCTCTTGCATCCGGATCATTGTGAGGAGAACGCTCTCCCATCAGGTATGGAAGGAAGTAAACATGGTTCTCTCCAAGCTTTGTGATCGGTGCCTGCTCTGCTGCAAAATCCTTGGTTCCAAGAATCTCCTCAGCCCACCATTTGTTGCAGGAAGCAGCGCTGAGCATGCATCCCATCAGGTGATAGCTTCCGTCTGCATGACAGAAGGAATGAAGGGCATTGTTCTCGTCTACGCCAAAATTCTTGCTGGAAATAAATACAGTTCCGGATGTACCAAGAGAAATGTTGCACTGGC
>CAVJRB010000079.1:0-873 GCA_963651655.1 bacterium
GGTGTCTACTTTGGAAAATAATAACATCTAAAAATTATTTTCCGTGTCTACTTTTCGCGCGCGGTACAGGGGAACTTATGCTTCTTCAGTGATTTGATTTTGTCTTTGTCCCTTGTGTGACGTACTTCATTTATGCCGTCAGAAAATTCACAGGTGTAGCAGAAGAACTCGTCAAGAGTCATAATCTCAGGCTGGTACAGTGTTTCCGCAACCTTCAGTCATCTCTCGCAAAGGCTCATATCCTTATCTGCTTCTACCACAAGGCTTCGGAAAACGCTTACCGGAGTGGTGCCGTAATTACGGCATCCACTGTTTTGTCGAATAGCGTTGGACATAAGAGTTTGAGGTTTAATCAGTGGACTGGCAAATCTATCCATACACTTTGACAGGCTTTGACAGTTGAACCGCTGAAAATCAACATTATGACCTTTTGTGGATGTACCGGCCGATTTCTCCCGCTTCAACAGCTTCATCAATGACCTTCGCATCGACTTTGACAATGCCGTTGTCATAGATCTTCTCGATGTTGCCGCTGCGCGCCCAGTTGTGGAAAGTGGATTCACAGATCTGCAGCTTCTCGCAACATTCCCGGATAGTGTAATAACGTTTCTGAGGAGTCTGCATAGCTTTCTTGACCTCCTCGGCTACCGATTCCCTGATCACCGGGACCATCTCCTCGGTAAGCGCCTTCGCAAATTGTTCAATGAGTTCCATAAGAATTCCATTTGTTAATGTTCAACTTATGGTGTGGCCACACCATCGATTGTTTTGTTGTCTGACGGTGCAAAAGTACGGCGGCAGTACCGCTCCGGACAAAGAATCCTGCACACCAAAAATGTAGTTGCGAACTACATCGGCACGAAAAAACGGAAC
>CAVJRB010000079.1:883-3326 GCA_963651655.1 bacterium
GCAGCTCCGTTCACGATTTGGTATGTAGCTGACCGACTACATTTTTCTTGCTTTCTTCTTTCTCGGGTAGTCCTTCAGTATCTGATAAATCGGGTCCGTAGTCTTCACGTTCTCATCAGAGTTCTGCTTGTAGTGAAGTCTTGCCTTGCCGTTTCCTTCGGTGCTGAAACTGAACACCCTGTTCATCTGCCAGCACTCCTTCCCGAAGTAGTGACCGAAATAAGTCGCGTCTCTTTTGGAACCAATCCAACTGCCGACAAGCAGCGGAAACTCATCCCGCTCGATGAAGTTCTCAAGCTGCGTCTGGTCTATTCCGGCGATATGAAACATCAGCTTGTCCGCAAGCCCGGCATACTTTGACTTCTCCTCTTCCCGCGGCTTTGTCGCACCAGAAAGAAACTGGTCCACGAATCCCAGCTGCTTGTCAAAGACGCTCAGCATATAGATGTAGTCCATCACAACGGTTGAACTGGAAAACACCTCATCGCAGCGCTGCTCGTCATTGATGCACTTGTCGTCCAATTCCAGTACCGCGCTTATCAGTCCCTTGTAGCTATGCAGGAACATCGAGACCTCGTGACACCTCGCGCTGTTCTTCTCTATATCCGTCCACTCGCCATTGATGAAATCGCTGCACTCTGACAGGGTATCCCATACAAGCTTGTATTTCAGCGCCACGGTGGAAACACGCAGCTGCGTCCCTCTCGGAAATTCCCCGGGAGCCCAGCTCGGGTCAAATGCCCGAACCAGCTTCCGGAACTCTGCCGTCACTGCATCCAGCAGCATCCCGGCCTCCATCAGAGGATTATTCTTTGCGTCCATAGCTTTATCCGAAATAATCGTACTGGGATGTAATCTTCTCGATAACGTCGAGGTCGTTGGCCTTGATGTACTTCTTCAGATTGGAAGGGGAATCGTGGCCGGTCATCTTCATTATGTCAAAGCAGTCCATTCCGGACAGATACATCAGAGTTGCGCCAGTCCTGCGCGCCGTATGTGTGGTGATAAGGTCGCACTTGTCCTTCATCACCCGCTTCTCCACGCCGCCCTTGGTCTCGATGATTTCCACCGGCTGCGTGATGCCGGCCATCCTCGCAATCTCCTTGATGTTGTCATTGATTGTCTGCTCCGCAATGCTCGGCATCTGGAAGCTGTACTTCTCCAGAATCTTCACAACGTCCGGATGGCAGGGAACCGCAACCCTCTTGTTGGTCTTGTCCTGAATTATCTTCGCCACATAGATATCCTTCTCCACAATTTTGTCAATCATCTGGCCCGGGTTCTCTGGATCCGGAACGGACATCAGCGTCCTCTTCGTGAAAGTCTGAATCATATCACGGGTCAGGTAATTGTAATCCGATACCCTCTGCGCCAGCCTCACACCCACCATAAACAAATCCCTGGCCTGCTCAAAGGAAGCGCCCTTCTTGGACAAATCCACGGCCATAATCTTCTTCAGCTCGTCCTCCGTCAGGTAAATCGTATCAACGTCCACACGATTGCTCTTGAACTTCTTCGAGGCCCATTTCTGATTGGTTGTCAGTCCGTCATCCAGCGCCACCCTCATCATAGACTTGAGGTTGGCGATATGCTTGCCAATCGTGTTTATGGAATAGTTCTTGTCCTTCATATAGGCCGTGAAGGCATAATAGAAGTCCATATCGATATCATCGAAGTCCAGACGCTTCCTCTTGTCCCTCTGGAAATACTTGAACTGATTAACCGACCCGCGAATCGACCGGATAGTGTGCTGGTCATAATTCGTGCCCTTGTCCGTCTGCCTCGCCCCCGAGGAAAGCTCATCCAGATACTTATCGACAAACTTATTCAGCGTCATCCTCCGAGCCTCCTCATCCGCCCGCTTCTTCTCCTCCTTCGCCGCCTTCTCCGCAGCACGCTGCTCCATAAATTTGACTTCATCGATAATGGCACGTACCTTCTTCGCATCAAGTTTTACCTTCTGGGTGAGTTGGGAGTCCAAGGCATCGCGGATTTGATCAAGCATCGCGATTTTCGGTCCCCATTTCTCGCTCTTCTTGAAATTATCCCAAGCTGGCTTATTGCGGTCAAGGCGCCACTTGTCAGCCGGCACCTCAATGCCGGTAGTCATTCTTACATTTGTCTTCGGGTCTGAGCATTGTACGCGGACATAAATTGGTACAAGCCCGTCTGCATCTTTGTGCAGCAAACAGAGAGTAGTTGCCATAGAATATCAGTATTAAAAATCGTATGGCAAATGTACTAAATATTCTACATAGTGTACTTAAAGTGTACTAAATTTTTTGCAGTCAAACCCAGCTCGTTTGCAGCCAATCCGCCAACATAATTTGATATTCAACACTTTAACTTAATTTGTTGGCGAAACTCCAACCCTTCTAAATCCAAAATTAATTCCGCTAGGCACCTCACAGAAATGCCCCTGAGTTCGCTCAGGGGCATTTTT
>CAVJRB010000080.1:0-6560 GCA_963651655.1 bacterium
GATCTTGAGACGGCAATGAACAGCGTCCGCATTTTTGACATGCGAGGCATTAACCTTACAATGCCTCACAAGATCAAGGTGATTCCTTTTCTGGATGAGCTAAGTCCCGCAGCTGAAATTATTGGTGCTGTAAATACTGTCATTCAGAAGGACGGCAGATTATATGGAGAAAATACAGACGGCAAGGGCTTTGTAACAGCGCTCAAAGCATCCGGGGAAACACTGGAAGGCAAAACAGTTACCATACTGGGAGCCGGAGGCGCAGCCAGAGCAATTGCGGTAGAATGCGCGTTAAATGGCGCCAGACAGATTCATATTATCAACAGAAGCCAGGAAAAAGGACTGGAGCTTGCCGCCCTTATCAGGAGCAAAACCAAAAGTGATTCCACTTATATTCCCTGGACCAGAAATATAGTAATTCCGGAAGATACGGACATTTTAATCAATGGCACTTCCATCGGTTTTTCACCGAATGTAACCGAGAAACCAGATGTTGATTATACATCTATCCGCCCCAACATGTGCGTATGCGATGTAATTTTCAACCCATGTGATACCCTGTTCCTTAAGGCAGCCCAAAAGAATGGCGCCAAAACCGTAAACGGCCTTGGCATGCTGGTACAGCAAGCCGCCCTCAACTTCACCCTCTGGACCGGGGAGGAAGCTTCTGTGGAAGTTATGGAAGAGGCGCTGAGAAAAGAATTTTGAGAAGCTTATAAAAAGGCCATCAAAAATAGAACCAGAAAATGACAGTTCTAAACTGTTGTTTCCTGGTTCTATTTTTACGAACTATTCTATTAGAAAAATTCTAAAGTTGATTCTATATTACGCTCAGCCAGCTGCTTTATTTTACTGCAGTTTCTTCCCCTGCTCGAACTTCGGTTCGCAGGTGAGTTCGATGCCAAGCTTGCGGAAGGAGAGGATATCCACGGAGGAAAGCATAACGGAGGTATGGGCCTGGCAGCCTTTCAGCTTCGGAATCTGCTCGAGGGCAAGGCGGGCATCCGGGTTGGTAGCTGCGCTGATGGAAAGGGCGATCATAGTTTCATCCATATGCAGTCTTGGGTTCTTGCTTCCAAGGTAGTCTGTCTTCAGCTCCTGAATCGGATGAATGGCATCCGGAGAGATTACATGTACTTCGTGAGCGATTCCTGCAAGCTCCTTCAGAACATTCAGAAGAAGAGCGGAAGATGCGCCCAGAAGATCAGAAGTCTTTCCTGTGATCACTCTGCCGTCATCAAGCTCCATCGCTGCAGCCGGAGCACCTGTTTCCTTCTCTCTCTTAAGTGCAGCCGGAACAACCTTGCGGTCCTCCAAGGTGGCATGAGCCTGCTTCAGAAGAAGCTCAATCTTGTAAACCTCCTCCTCAGTACCTGTGCCTGCAATCAGAGCATCCATACCCTTATAGTATCTGCGGATAATCTCCTGACGGGATGCCTCCTGGCAGACTTCATCATCTATAATGCAGTTTCCTGCCATATTTACACCCATATCTGTAGGTGATTTGTACGGGCACTCACCCATAATTTTCTCAAACATAGCCTGTACAACCGGGAAAATCTCAACATCACGGTTATAGTTAACTGTAGTAACGCCATAGGCATCCAGATGGAAAGGATCGATCATATTTACGTCATTTAAGTCAGCTGTAGCAGCCTCATAAGCAAGGTTCACCGGATGCTTCAGCGGGATATTCCAGATTGGGAAAGTCTCGAATTTGGCGTAGCCTGCGCTGACGCCTCTCTTATATTCATGATAAAGCTGGGAAAGACAGGTAGCCATTTTTCCGCTTCCAGGTCCTGGTGCTGTGATCACAACAAGAGGACGGGTGGTTTCGATATAGTCGTTCTTTCCGTATCCTTCATCGCTTACGATCAGGGAAGTATTGCTTGGATATCCCGGAATATTATAAAGAACATAAACCTTAATGCCAAGCTTCTCCAGACGCTTCTTAAATGCATCTGCTCCCTCCTGTCCGGAATAGCGTGTGATGCATACGCTTCCTACATAAAGGCCTCTGCTGGTAAATTCATGCATCAGGCGGAGCACATCCTCATCATAGGTGATGCCAAGATCGCCGCGGACCTTATTCTTCTCAATATCAGGCGCACTGATGACGATTACGATCTCTGCCTGGTCGGAAAGCTGCATAAGCATACGCAGTTTGCTGTCCGGCTCAAATCCCGGAAGAACACGGGATGCGTGATAGTCGTCAAATAATTTGCCTCCGAATTCCAGATAAAGTTTGTTGTCAAATTTGCTGATACGCTCACGAATGTGTTCGGACTGCATTTTCAGATACTTGTCATTATCGAATCCAATTTTTTTCATTCTGCCTTTCCTCTCTCCCGTGTACCAACAAGTTAATTTGAAATAAAAAATTTATCCTGCAAGATTGCTTCAAGAATCAACTTGCCGGTACACGGGTTCCTCATCCATTGTGTTTAAAATAAAATGATGCCTGCAAAAAGCAGACAGTTTGCGGTGTGATATAAGTCAAAAAAACCACGTTCCTAGTATACTACAGTTTCCCCGTTAAAAAAAGTATCTATTTGATTTGGAAATGTAAATTTTTTTGCATCTTTTTTCTCAAAAATTCAGAGGGTTTTCACAATATCGCAGTTGATTTATCCTGGTTTTCTCTTTATAATAAAAAGGATAATAAGGAGGAACGAAATGGATAATAATCTGGATAACAATCAAGGCGGACGCCGCCCTGATAAAGGGGATCCGAGAAGAAATCAGGATCCGAACCGCAATAAGAAAAATCATCAGTCCATTCTGGCTTTTCTGATATGTCTTTTGGTTACTCTGGTGTGTTTCAGCCTGTTTACCAATATGCTGCAGGATAATTCCAGTGAGATTACGTATGATAAGTTTATTGACATGGTGAACAATGATGAAGTGAAATCCGTTACACTTCAGTCTGATACCCTGACCATCGTGCCGAAGAAGCAGATAAGTGCCTATCAGGAGATCAGCTATTACACCAATCTGACAGAAGATGAGACTGCACTTACCAAGCGTCTGGAAGGCACTGGAATCATTTTCAAATCCGAGCCGCCGGATGCATTCGGTGAATTTATGGCAATGATGCTCAGCGTGCTTCTGCCGTCTGTGCTGCTGTTTGTGCTTTTGATGTTCTTCATGCGCCGCATGAACAAAGGCGGCGGTGGCGTCATGGGCGTTGGGAAAAGCCGCGCCAAGGCTTACGTCCAGAAGGAGACCGGAATCACATTTAAGGATGTGGCAGGTCAGGACGAAGCCAAGGAATCCCTGCAGGAGGTTGTGGAGTTTCTTCATAATCCAGGCAAATACGTGGAGATCGGAGCCAAGCTTCCTAAGGGAGCTCTGCTTGTAGGACCTCCAGGTACCGGTAAGACCCTTCTTGCCAAGGCAGTTGCAGGGGAAGCACATGTCCCGTTCTTCTCCCTTTCAGGATCTGAATTTGTGGAGATGTTCGTAGGTGTAGGTGCATCCCGTGTCCGCGACCTTTTCGAGGAAGCCAAGAAGAATGCTCCCTGTATTGTGTTTATTGACGAGATCGATGCCATCGGTAAGAGCCGTGATTCTCATTACGGCGGCGGGAATGATGAGCGTGAGCAGACTCTGAACCAGCTGCTTGCAGAGATGGATGGATTTGATACTTCCAAGGGTCTTCTGATCCTGGCTGCAACCAACCGTCCGGAGGTTCTGGACCCCGCACTTCTTCGTCCGGGACGTTTTGACCGCCGTGTGATCGTTGACCGTCCGGATCTGAAAGGACGTATTGATATTCTGAAGGTTCACGCCAAGAATGTGCGCCTTGACGATACCGTTGATTTCGAGGCCATTGCCCTTGCCACATCCGGTGCTGTTGGTTCTGACCTTGCAAATATGGTTAATGAAGCAGCCATCCTGGCAGTTAAGAACGGCAGACATGCAGTTTCCCAGAAGGACCTGCAGGAGTCTGTAGAGGTGGTGCTTGTAGGTAAAGAGAAGAAAGACCGTATTTTGAGCGCACAGGAGCGCCGCATTGTTTCTTATCATGAAGTTGGACATGCGTTAGTAAGTGCCCTTCAGAAGGACGCAGAGCCGGTTCAGAAGATTACCATTGTGCCCCGTACTATGGGCGCACTTGGCTACGTAATGCAGGTTCCGGAGGAAGAGAAGTACCTGAATACCCAGAAGGAGCTGGAAGCCATGCTGGTAGGCTATCTGGGCGGCCGCGCTGCAGAGGAGATCGTATTCGACAGTGTGACCACAGGTGCGTCTAATGATATTGAGCAGGCCACCAAGGTTGCCCGTGCCATGATCACCCAGTATGGTATGTCCAAGAAATTCGGCCTTATGGGACTTGCCACTCAGGAGAACCAGTACCTCAATGGCCGTGCCGTGCTGAACTGCGGCGATGATACAGCTACAGAGGTTGACCATGAGGTGATGGAACTGCTTCGGGTTTCCTATGAGGAAGCCAAGCGCCTGATTAGCAGCCACAGAGAAGCCCTTGACAAGATCGCGGCATATCTGATCCGCAAGGAGACCATCACCGGCAAAGAGTTTATGATCATTTTCCGCGCTGTAGAACATGGTCTGGAGGTTTCTGACGAGCTGGATAAAGAAGGGCTGAAAGCTCTGGATGAGACCGTGAAGGCACTGACAGAGAAAAAAGAGTCGAATGAAAATAAAACAGATGAAGCAAAAGCTGTTTCTGAGACCTCTGCCACAGTAGATACAGCAGAAAATACAGAAGATACAGCTTCTTCCGAGAGTTCGGCAGAGTCAGCCGATACCCAGAATCTGTAAATTTCAGAATTTTCACATACAGATGACAATATAGGACAGAATAAGAACCGGGAGCATTCCCGGTTCTTTTCAGAAGGAGAAATAGTATGTTCCTGATCGAAGAAGAATTAAAAAAGCTTCCCGGTAAGCCGGGAGTTTACATTATGCACGGGGAAAAGGACGAGATCATTTATGTAGGCAAGGCTGTCAGCCTGAAGAACCGCGTCCGCCAGTATTTCCAGAGCAGCCGCAACAAAGGTGCCAAAATCGAGCAGATGGTCACCCACATCACAAGGTTTGAATATATTGTCACCGATTCCGAGTTAGAAGCACTGGTGCTGGAGTGCAACCTGATCAAGGAGCACCGCCCCAAATACAACACCATGCTAAAGGATGACAAGACCTATCCCTTTATTAAAGTGACTGTAAATGAGCCTTATCCCAGAGTGCTTTTTTCCCGTACCATGAAAAAGGACAAGGCGAAATATTTCGGCCCCTACACAAGCTCCACCGCAGTCAAAGATGTCATTGAGCTGGTGCGGAAGATTTACATGGTCCGTTCCTGCAACCGCACGCTGCCAAGAGACTGTGGCAAAGACCGCCCCTGTCTGTATTATCACATGAAGCAGTGCACAGCCCCCTGTCAGGGAAATGTAAGCGAGGAAGAATATAAGAAAAACATTGCCCAGGTGCTCCATTTTCTCAACGGAAATTTCCAGGAAACCATTGACCAGCTGACGGAGAAAATGATGGCAGCCTCAGAGGATATGCGCTTTGAAGACGCAGCAGGATACCGTGACCTGATCAACAGCATCAAACGGATTGGAGAGCGGCAGAAGATCACCACCTACGGGGAAGAGGACAGGGACATTATTGCAGTGGCCATGGACGAAAGCGAGGACCTGCGGGAGCAGGACGCAGTGGTGCAGGTATTTTTCATGCGCGGCGGCAAGCTGATCGGAAGAGACCATTTCTTTTTGCGGGTTGCAAGAGGCGATACCAAGGAACAGGTGCTGTCCAGTTTTCTGAAGCAGTTTTACGCAGGCACCCCATTTATTCCTGCGGAAATCATGCTGCAGAAAGAAATCGAAGATGCGGATATTATTGAGGACTGGCTGTCCTCCCGAAGAAAGCAGCGGGTTCATATCCGGGTGCCAAAGAAAGGCACCAAGGAGAAGCTGGTGGAGCTGGCCAAAGAAAACGCCTGGATGGTTCTTTCCAAGGACAGAGAGCGGATTAAAAGAGAGGAAGGCCGTACTATCGGTGCTGTTAAGGAAATTGAGGGATGGCTTGGACTTAAGAACCTTGTGCGCATGGAAGCCTACGATATTTCTAATATCAGCGGATTTGAGTCCGTTGGCTCCATGGTAGTTTATGAAAAAGGCAAGCCCAAGCGCAGCGATTACCGCAAATTTAAGATCAAATGGGTGCAGGGACCAAATGATTACGCAAGCATGGAAGAGGTGCTTACAAGGCGTTTTACCCACGAATCAAATGGGGAATTCGACAGCTTTTCCAGGTTTCCGGACCTGATTCTGATGGATGGAGGACGGGGCCAGGTAAACATTGCCCTGAAGGTCCTTGGTGAGCTTGGAATTGACATTCCGGTGTGCGGCATGGTAAAGGATGACAATCATCGCACAAGAGGCGTTTATTTTAACAATGTGGAGATTCCCATTGACACATCCAGCGAGGGCTTCCATCTGGTTACAAGAATTCAGGATGAAGCCCATCGCTTTGCTATCGAATATCACCGCTCCCTCAGAAGCAAGGAGCAGGTGCACTCTATTCTGGAT
>CAVJRB010000080.1:6570-8984 GCA_963651655.1 bacterium
GGGAAACAAGGCGCAAGGCACTGATGCGCAGGTTCCGCTCCATTGAGAACATCCGGGATGCTTCTGTGGAAGAATTAAGCCAGACAGAGTCCATAAATATGCAAAGCGCAGAAGCGGTATATGGATTTTTTCACAAGATTCAACATTGAAGTTATAAGAAGAATTGTGTATAATAAAAAAGAGTGCGGTTTTCCGTCAAAACATCAAATAAAAAGGAGATAAAAGCATGAAAGGTGTACAGCTTACCAAGCTGGCGCAGGAACTGAATCTGACCAACCTGACGCCTGATATTGACCTTACAGAAATTTATGTGAAGACAGCAGAAATAAATCGTCCGGCTTTGCAGCTTACAGGATACCTGGAGCATTTTGCAAACGAGCGTGTTCAGATCATCGGATACGTAGAGTATACTTATCTGATGCAGTTAAGTGATGAGGAGCGGGCATTTAAGTACGAGCGTTTTATCTCCAGCAAGATTCCCTGCGTCATCTTCAGCACTATGACAAGACCATCCCAGGATATGATCGATCTTGCCTATAAGTACAATGTACCGACCTTCGTTACAGAGAGAACCACATCCAGCCTTATGGCGGAGATCATCCGTTGGCTTGGCGTTCAGCTGGCTCCCTGCATTTCCATTCACGGCGTGCTTGTGGATGTTTATGGTGAGGGTGTCCTTATTACAGGCGAGAGCGGAATCGGCAAGAGCGAGGCAGCCCTTGAGCTGATCAAGCGTGGTCACCGTCTTGTAAGTGATGACGTGGTAGAGCTGCGCAAGGTAAGTGATGTCACACTGGTTGGTTCCGCACCGGATATCACCCGTCATTTTATTGAGCTTCGCGGTATCGGCATCATTGATGTGAAGACCCTGTTCGGTGTTGAGAGCGTTAAGGATACCCAGTCTGTTGATCTGGTCATCAAGCTTGAGGAGTGGGACCGCGACAAGGAATATGACCGTCTGGGACTTCACGAGGAATATACAGAGTATCTTGGAAATAAGATCGTGTGCCATTCCCTTCCGATTCGTCCGGGACGTAATCTGGCGGTTATCGTTGAGTCTGCGGCAGTCAACCACAGACAGAAGAAGATGGGCTACAATGCAGCTGAGGAGCTGTACAAGCGTGTTCAGGCAAATATTGCCAGAAAGCGTGAGGAGTAAGCTTCATACAGGGACTTTCCCGGCAGGGAGAGGGAACCATGAAGCCTGTGGCGCTTTTTTCGGGCAGTTAATTGCATAGAGTTAGAAAGGATGGAAATTTACAATGGGTATGTATTGTTTTGGAATTGATGTGGGCGGAACTTCCGTAAAATGCGGATTATTCCTGACCAATGGAACTCTGGTTGAGCAGTGGGAGATCCCTACCAGACTGGAGAATAACGGTTCTTCGATTCTTCCGGATGTTGCAGACGCAATTAAGGTAAAGCTGGATGAGAGAGGAATTACCAAGGATAATGTAGACGGTGTAGGTATCGGCATCCCAGGACCGGTCAATGAGAATGGAGAGGTTCCTATGGCAGTAAACCTTCACTGGGGCTTTAAGGCCGTTGCAAGCGAATTAAGCGCACTGACAGGACTTCCTGCAAAGGCAGCTAATGACGCGAATATTGCAGCTCTTGGAGAGGCATGGAAGGGTGCAGCAGAAGGCTCTAAGAATGTGATCATGGTAACTCTTGGAACCGGCGTTGGCGGCGGTATCATCATCGACAGCAAGATCATTGCAGGCCATCATGGTGCCGGCGGCGAGATTGGACACGCATGCGTAAATCATAACGAGGTTCGTCCATGCAACTGCGGTAATCACGGATGTCTGGAGCAGTATGCTTCCGCTACCGGTATTGTACGCGTAGCCAATGATATTCTGGAGGAGAGCCAGGAAGACAGCAAGATGCGCCATGTAGAGAAGCTTTCCGCAAAGAACGTGCTTGACTTCTACAAAGAAGGAGATGCACTGGCTGTTAAGACAATGGAGAAGGTTGGAGATATTCTGGGAAGCACACTTGCTATGTTTGCCTGCGTAACGGACCCGGAGGCCATCGTAATCGGCGGCGGTGTATCCAAGGCTGGTAAAGCTCTTACAGACTGCATCCAGAAATACTATCAGAAATATGCATTCCCGTCCTGCAAGAGCACACCGATCATTCTTGCAAGCCTTGGAAATGATGCTGGTATCTACGGTGCAGCACGTATGGTGATCAAGAACTGATTTTTACAGAAAACATTAAAATCATTACATAAAAACGCCCGGCGAAGATCTGTTCATCTGAACATTTCCTCGCCGGGCATTTTATTTTGTATTTAATATTTCAGAGTTAAAAAGCTTTTTGCGGCCGGGCCTTTTTCAAACACGCTCTAGTACAGCGAAAATTAAGTTTCTGCTATATTGACGCAGGATGATTTTCTCATATGCAAGGCG
>CAVJRB010000081.1:0-6041 GCA_963651655.1 bacterium
TCATTATGAGCCCTAAAATAAGAATGGAAAAGCTACCCAAGATTTAAGCGCTTACGTAATGTCATCGACTTGAGGCGGATCTGTTTAGTTAAACTCCTCCGGTTCCACATATTTCTCATTGGAGTAGCTGAATCCGTTCTGATACTTCACAGTCAGGTACAGTGTTTTATCCCCATCAGCGATTTTGACGTAGCAGACTTTGTTGTCGTTGAATTTATTGGTAATGTCAATGCTCTGGTTGTGGTAATAAACCCAGACACTGCCGTCTTCCTCATATTCTACGTCTGGAGAGTCGATTTCTGACATAAGCTCTTCTTCAGTAAGAGGCCGTTCAGTTCCATCTGCTTCTAGAGCGATACCGCCTCCGCTGGATTCGTGAATCTGTCCATTTTCATCGGGGTATTTTATGGTGTAAGTACCGTCACCGGATACGTCCAAGGTGGCTGTAGTCTGGTCGCCGTGGATCCAGAGCTGGATGGTACGCTGGATGCCGCCCACATTGGCCGCATAAGCGGTTCCGGTTCCTCCAAGAAGAATGCATCCTGCAATAACGGCTGCTGCTGTTTTCATTTTTGTTTTTTTCTGTAATCTTGCCATATTTTCTACCTCCCGAAATGAGCTTTCAGAGGTCTGCAATACAGAAAATGCCTTTTTATATTTTTCGTGATTAGTCATTTTCCCATTCCTCCTTTAATGAATCCCGAAGCAAAGCCCTTCCCCGGGAAAGCCGAACCTTTACATTGCTTTCTGAGAGCTTCAGGATATCGGCAATTTCCCGCACGGAATAATCCTCATAATAAAATAAGTGAATGACAATTCGGTACTTGTCTGGAAGCTTCATCACCTCTTCGAACAGGTCTCTGGACTGGGAATCAGGAAAAGTAAGAGTTTCCATGTAATCCTCCAGAGAGCATTTATTTTTCTTCCAGAAAGTTCGGTTTATATTTTTGGCCTTATTAATGACGACCCGAAGAAGCCATGCCCGGATGTGCTGCTCACTTTCAAATTCTTTTCTGCTGGTGTAATACTGAACGAATGTCTCCTGAACTACGTCCTCTGCGTCCATCTGATTCTGGCAGGTGTTAAAAGCTGCCGCGTAGAGGCTGTTCTGGTAACGCTCGATCAGCTGCTGTACTGGTTGTCTCATGAGAACTCCTTTTGCTGTTGTTTCTGTGAAACGTCAACATTTTATATTTCCTTTTAGGTACCTTCACTTATAATACAAATGAGGTATAGGAAAGGTTACAGGAATTGGAAAATAAATTACAGAAAAGAAAATTTGCAGGAGTAACAGGAAAGGTGCCGACCTTAATCAACAATCGGCACCTTGGTAAGATCTCGCTTTATATTCCGAAACTGGGGCGGAAGATCTTCCACAGACATAGTCTGCAGAGCCTGGACACTTCCCGCATCCCTGGCTGTCTCATAATACCAGCATTTGAAATCCAGCACATCCATGGTATGCTGCAGCTCTTCCATTTGAGCCTGAAGAATCTGGCGCTGCCTGTAAAAAAGCTGGAGCCGTTCTTCAATGGTGCTGTCCCCCTCCATGGCGAGATGAATGTATTCCCGGATATCCTTTAGGGACATTCCGGCCTTTTTCAGGCAGCCGATGATCTGCAGCCATTCGTAATCCTTTTCGTGGAACATGCGGATTCCCCCGGCGGAACGTACCACAAAGGGAAGAAGCCCTTCCTTGTCATAATAACGCAAAGTTGAGCTTGGGACCCCAAGCAGCTTCGCCATTTCCCCCACTGTGTACATCATAGTCAATACCTCCCGTAGTAAAACTGTCCGCGGCTATCGCGGCAATCTTTCGTATAATGAAAAATTATATCATAGTTTGGAGAGGATATCAAAGAAGGAATTTTACTATGGAAGTCCAGACAGCAGCCAAGAATGAGCCATACACCGCATGAGCGAATTCTTGTAGGCGACATGTCCGTTTAGTGAGAAAAGCCTGTAATCGGCTGGCTATTGAACCAGTTGAGATATTTTTTCAGCTTGCGGATGCTACTGGAAACATGATATGCTATGTAAGGATTAACAGCAATAAATTATGAGCAGATTAGAGATGTGAGGTAGATGAGGATGCCTCGCAAAAAGATAGCATATAAGAAAGGAATCTAACATCTTGGAAAATAAAATGGATAACAAAATCGACGAAGGTTTATTAGGAAATGAAAAAATAGAGGAAGCTATCGCAGCCCTTCAGCAGAACCCTACCGAAGAGCTCCTGGCCCATGCACTGACAGTTGTGCGCAGACGCATGCGGGAAAACGGCCAGGTGATCATTGCCGTAGAACCAAACGCGGCAGCCGGCCAGATGAAGCTTCAGGCGGTGAAAACCTCCGACGGAAATAGCTGGTGGGCAGTATTTACCAGCTTTGACGAGGAGATGAAAGGCAGCGGAAGCGTAATGTCCACCTTCATGACAGACATTGGAAAAGTGCTGGAAGCTGCACTTTCAGAAGAGGAAATACACGGCGTCATAATCAATCCCTGGAACCGCACCCTGATGCTGGACAAGACCCTGATCCAGATTATTCTGGGAAATATGGCACAGTAATTTGCTGAGGCACTTAAAGCATGTTGGGGAGGTGTAGAAAATTTTTTTCTTCAGACAGCCCAGGAGATATTATCAAAAATCAAATAGGTTCGCGTTAGAAGCTGCTGGATGCAAGTTAAAATGCATCTGGCAGCTTTTCCTATATATAATTCTATGAGAATCATGCATGATAAAGAAAATTCACAGCACAGAATTGTTTCCAATATCTCCTGAAAATTATTGACAAACGATAATTATAAGCTATAATAAAATTATAAATTATCGAAAAACAATAATTAAAGGAGGCCAATCATGAAAGAAAAACATCTGCTCACCCTGCTGTCAATAGAAGCAGCAGCCTGCGTCCTGTTCTGCATTTTGCAGCGAAATGTATCCGGTTTTTTCTCAACCATAGTGGCATTCCCATTTGAACAGCTGGGAGTGGGACTAAGAGCGCTGTCACTTTCTGGAGGTGCCGGAAATGCAGCAGCCATTCTTTTTTACATCCTGCTCAGTCTTATTCCAGTTGGAATTTGGCTGATTTTAAAGAAGAAACAGAAAGCCATGCCAATTGATTTTACACTATTCCTGCTCAGTGTTCTTCTTTTTGTAGTCCTGTATTATATGATCAATCCGGGACTTATGGATTTCGCTGTATCAGGGACGGGAAAATGGTCTCTTGGCAGCACCTTTTATTCTGTGCTTCTGGGATATCTTCTGATCCGTGCACTTTTGAAGTACCAGAATGTGGGAGTGAAGAAACTGCAGGAAGGACTGTGGCTGCTGCTTGGGGCTGTGAATGTTGTGCTGGTATATGGGATCTTTGGCCATGAACTGGGAAGGCTGCTGCTGAATCTGGAGACGGTTCAGAAAGGAAATACAGGTATCACGCTAAGTGATGGATTTTTCGCCTATTCCAATTTGAACACAACCTATTTGTTTTTGTTCCTTCATTTTGTAATTCGCATTTTGCCTTATGTACTGAATATTATAATCGTTTTCTTGGCAAGAAGGCTCCTCACTGCAATGAAAGAAGACCTGTATCAGGAAGAGAGCGTGAAAACCGCGGATAAATTAGCCAAATTCTGTATGTGGACCCTGATCGTCACAATCGCACTGGACGCAGGCTTCAATCTTCTGCAGCTGTTTTTCCAGAGCCAGCTTTACCAGATGGATTATGTGGTCACGGTTCCCGTATTTTCCCTGGCCTTTGTGCTTGCAGTGCTGCTGTTTGCCAGATACATCCGGGAAATGCAGCGGCTGAAGGCGGACAACGATTTGTTTATTTGAAAGGAAAATGCATATGGCAATTAAAGTGTGCCTGGAAGAGGTCTTAAAAAAACGGGGAATGACATCCAAGGAATTGTGCAGCCTGGTGAATATCACGGAAGCCAATCTTTCCGTTCTGCGAAGCGGCAAGGCAAAAGGCGTGCGATTCCACACGATCAACCGAATCTGTTATTTCCTGCAATGCGATGTTGGCGACATTCTGAAGTTTGACGGAAATCTGGAGGACGAGGAAAATGAAGAATAGGAGATATGAGAAAATAAAATCTGGCTTGCCGAAAGAAGAGAAACCAAAATCTGGTCTGGAAAAATCCAAGAAACCGAAATGCCCGTTTGCAAAATATCTGACAGCAGCCTTTGCAATCCTTATGGCTGGCACTATGGGCGGCTGCACTTTGGCAGTTCCAGACGCTGGGGAAGAGGGAAACGGTGACAGGCTGATTGGTGCCTTTATCACCACAGAATATCTGGATCTTTATGATATGGAAAGCTATCTGAACGACCACGCCTCTTCTCTTGTGAACGATGGCAGCATTACACTAGGAAACGATAGTAAATATGAGGGAAAATTGTTCGCAGATGTGGAAAAAGGAGAGGCGGATTCCCCATCTGAGTGGAAAATTTCCTTCGGCGATATGGACGGGCAATATATGCTCATGCCTGTTTCAACAGATGAGAACGGGGAGCGGTATATGGGAAATCTTTGCTCAGACGCAATCAATGAACCGTATCTTTACAGCAATGTTTCAGACGATGGGGAGGAACAGGAGCTGAGCGGCACTATTTATGAAGTTGCGGATGGGAAGGAGAAAGTCTGGTACGTGAATCCGGTATATCAGACAGAAGACGGTGAAATCTATGCGATAACGGGAAATGGATATTCCAACGGCGGTCGTGATACAGAAGGCAGTACCATGGCAACCACACTTTCCGGGGAAAGCACAGTCACAGAAAATGGAAAAAGCCAGAAAGAATCCAGCAAGGTAACCGTCCAGTTTGCCATCATGTACAAGCCTGTGCAGACGATCATCTGCCAGATGAGCGACTCCAACCAGGTTCTGAAGCGTGAGGAGTACCAGCCGGCTGAGGTTCCGGATACCCTGAAGGCGGAACCGGACACAGCATATATTATAGTAGAAACAAAGAAAGAGTCACCATCTGGAGAAACAGTGACTTCCCGCAGTATTCTGGACCTGAATTCAGAGGAAGAGGAACCCTGTCTGGAAACCTGGTATTCTCTGGACAATGGATTTATCAGCAAAAAAGAAGTGGAAGTCCTGTATTGATATAAGAAAAAACTATAACCCGGTATTATTTATCTGTATTAGACTGAAACCGCCAAAACTGATATTATAAAATTAACAAAAACACAGTTAATTGATAGGAAATATGGAGATAATACAGATGAAACAGATTTTATGCTTTGGCGATTCAAATACATGGGGATATGACGGGGAAAGCAAAAAGCGGCTTCCCTGGGGAAAACGGTGGACAAGTCTTTTGCAGGAGAAATTTGATGTGGAAACCGCGAAGCAGGGGATTCAGGCTGGAGACAATACGACTGGCCAAAAAGAAGCAGACAGTGCGGAACATAAATCCGGTGAATCCGTCCGGATCATTGAAGAAGGCCTGTGCGGCAGAACCACCATATTCGAAGACCCGCTGCGTGACGGCCGCAGAGGAACTGCACTTCTTCCCACTTTATTGGAAACCCATGACGGTGTAGACGTGATCGTTCTGATGCTTGGCACCAACGACTGCAAAACGGTTTTCGGAGCTTCCGCGGAAGTGATCGGCAAAGGCATCGCCCGCCTTCTGGATCAGATCGCAGCTTACGCTCCGGAAGCGAAGGTACTTCTCATTTCCCCCATCTATCTGGGAGAAAAAGTATGGCAGGAAGGCTATGACCAGGAATTTTCCCGGGATTCCGTGCAGGTATCCAGGGACCTGGAAAAAGTATACCAGCGCATTGCAGATGAGAAGCACGTGGAATTCATGCGTGCGGCCTCCTACGTAAGCTGCTGTGCCGCTGACCAGGAGCATATGAACGCTGCCGGACATCAGGTATTTGCAAAAGCAGTGTACGAGAAACTGGAAAATCTGGTAGCATAAAAAATCGGATGCAGCCATCCCCATTATGGCAGGCATCCGATTTTTTTCTATGAAAGTCCCAGACGGCAGCCAAGAATGAGCCATGCTTGCATGA
>CAVJRB010000082.1:0-16172 GCA_963651655.1 bacterium
ATGAGTAAGTAGGGCGATAGCCCGGACTACGAATACGGTCGGCAGCTGTGGGAGCGCCGATAGGCGCGGAACAGCTGACTTTCATTATGGTGATGTCGCCGGCAGGCGACATGTCCGATTTACAGGAGGATAAAATGAAACCATCAAATATCGGTGGACAGGCTGTTATGGAAGGAATTATGATGCGTCATAAGGACAAGTATTCCATTGCAGTCCGCCGTCCTGACAATGAAATTGAGCTGAAAGTAGAAGATTACAAATGTATTTTCGGCAAGGCCAAGATCTGGAGAAAGCCCATCATCCGCGGAATGGTAAGCTTTGTGGATTCCCTGGTGACAGGTACCAAGTGCCTGATGTACTCCGCAGAGATCGCAGGAGATGAGGAAGACGAGGAGGAAGCTAAGAAAAATGCCTCCCTCTCCGCTGAAGAATTAGAAGCTAAGAAGAAAAAAGAGGACAAGGCATTTAAGGCACTGCTGTATGTGACCGTTGCCATTTCCATTGTCATTTCCATTGCAGCATTTATGCTGCTTCCCTATGTGCTGGCAAGCCTTTGCCGCAAGGTGGGAGCTTCTGAAGTTATTGTTACCATTGTGGAAGCCTTTGTGAAGCTGGCACTGTTTATGGGATATATGCTTCTGATCTCCAGAATGAAGGACATTCAGAGAACCTTCATGTACCACGGTGCAGAGCACAAATGCATCAACTGCGTGGAGAACGGCAAGCCCCTTACCGTGGAGAATGTGCTGGAGAGCTCCAGATTCCACAGACGCTGCGGTACCAGCTTCCTTTTCCTGGTTATGCTGGTAAGTATTTTCCTGCACTTTATCTTTGTGCTGGTGCCATCCTACTGGTTGCGCCTTTTCGGACGTCTGCTCATGGTGCCCATCGTATCCGGAATCTCCTTTGAGATCATCCAGTGGGCCGGAAGAACAGACAGCAAGTTTGCTCTTATGATGAGCAAGCCTGGAATGGCTATGCAGAAATTTACCACCAAGGAGCCTACCGCAGATATGGCAGAGGTTGCCATCAAGGCAGTAGAAGCCGTGTTTGACTGGAGAGCGTACTTAAAAGAAGAATTTGGTCTGGACATTCCATATGAGAATGAGAATCCAGAAGGGGAGAGCCAGG
This sequence comes from bacterium, assembly GCA_963651655.1. GTDB lineage: Bacteria > Bacillota > Clostridia > Lachnospirales > Lachnospiraceae > Blautia_A. The sequence continues at coordinate 1,132 of CAVJRB010000082.1, forward strand.
AGCATGCATCTGAAGCAGGTGCTGCCAAATGACATCCCTGGAAGCATTACTAAAAGAAGGAACGAAAGTTCTGGAAGAAAAGAAAATCCAGGAAGCCAGGTTAGACGCTTGGCTTCTTTTGGAGTATGTGACAGGCGTAAGCCGCGCTCTTTATTTTGCTGACCCGAAGAAAGCGGTAGAGGAAGAGAAGGCGGAAGAATACAGAAAGCTGATTGGCTTAAGAGCCGGTCACATTCCTTTGCAGCACATCACCCATCAGGCGTATTTCATGGGCTTTGAATTTTATGTGGATGAGAATGTGCTGGTTCCAAGACAGGACACGGAGACGCTGGTGGAGAAGGCACTGGAGATTCTGGAGAATCAGGAGACGCCTCGCATTCTTGATATGTGTACCGGCTCCGGCTGCATTTTGTTAAGCCTTCTTGCCATGAAAGAAGGGACATCCGGAACTGGAGCGGATATTTCCAAAGATGCTCTTTTGGTGGCGAAAAAGAACGCAAAAGGGTTGAATGTGGCAGATCGGGCGGAATTTGTGGAAAGTGACTTGTTTTTGTCACCTTTTTTTGCAGAAACTACTGGTAAAGCACTGCCAGTATATGATATTCTTATCTCGAATCCCCCTTATATCAGAAGTGCAGTGATCGAGGACCTTATGGAAGAGGTAAAGGGACACGATCCGAGAATGGCACTGGACGGTCATGAGGATGGATTGTATTTTTACCGGAAGATCGTATCGGAGGGCAGCGCCCATGTGAAAGAGGACGGCTGGATGCTGTTTGAGATCGGATACGACCAGGGGGAGGATGTGTCGAAGCTGCTTGAGAAAGCCGGTTTTTGTCAGGTGCAGGTGATTCAGGATCTGGCAGGACTGGACCGGGTAGTGATCGGTCAGAAGCCCCATAGATAAAAGAAAGAAATAACAGGAGGAAAACCATGTTTGACAAGTTGGATGATTTGCTCATACGTTTCGAGGAAGTTCTGAACGAGCTTGGTGAGCCGGATGTAACAGCGAACCCGGACCGTTTCCAGAAGCTGATGAAAGAACAGAGCGACCTGCAGCCAATTGTGGATACCTATAAGGAATATAAGAAAAATAAAGAAACCATTCAGGACAGTCTTTCCATGCTGGAAGAAGAGAAGGATGAAGAAATGCGTGAGATGCTCAAGGAAGAGCTTTCAGATGCCAAGAAGCGTGTGGAAGAGCTGGAGCATGATCTGAAGATCCTTCTTCTGCCCAAGGATCCTAACGATAACAAGAACGTTATCGTGGAGATCCGTGCAGGCGCAGGCGGAGATGAGGCTGCTCTTTTTGCGGCTGAGATTTACAGAATGTATGTGAAATACGCAGAGTCCAGACGCTGGAAAACAGAAATGATGAGTCTGAATGAGAACGGGATTGGCGGATTTAAGGAAGTTACCTTTATGATCAACGGTGCCGGAGCTTACTCCAGACTGAAATACGAAAGCGGCGTGCACCGTGTACAGCGTGTGCCGGAGACAGAATCCGGCGGAAGAATCCATACTTCCACCTGTACAGTTGCAATCATGCCGGAAGCAGAGGAAATTGATTTCCATCTGGATATGAATGACTGTAAATTTGATGTATTCCGTGCATCCGGAAACGGCGGTCAGTGCGTCAACACCACAGACTCTGCGGTTCGACTGACCCATATTCCTACTGGAATCGTAATTTCCTGCCAGGATGAGAAATCCCAGCTGAAGAATAAGGATAAGGCTCTGAAGGTTCTTCGTTCCCGTCTGTATGAGATGGAGCTTGCAAAGCAGCATGATGCAGAGGCAGAGGCAAGAAGAAGCCAGATCGGTACAGGAGACCGTTCTGAGAAGATCAGAACCTACAATTTCCCGCAGGGACGTGTGACGGATCACCGCATTAAGCTGACCCTTCACAGACTGGACAATATTCTGAACGGTGACCTGGATGAGATCATCGACAGTCTGATCGCTGCAGACCAGGCTGCAAAGCTGAGCAATCTGCAGGAACAGTAAAAGGCGTATACCGGGAACCTTGTAAATACAAGTTGCCGGATACCATATATTAAAATAAAAAAACATGGACTAAAACGGGAGGGTACACCTATGAAAAAAACAGCTCTTGTAATTATGGCTGCCGGAGTTGGAAGCCGCTTTGGAAATGGAATTAAACAGCTTGCACCAGTTGGACCAAATGGTGAGATCATCATGGACTATTCTATTCGTGATGCACTGGAAGCAGGATTTAACAAAATCGTATTTATCATCCGCAAGGATCTTGAGGAAGAATTTAAGAGCACCATCGGTGCCCGCGTATCCAAGATCGCGGAAGTAGCATATGCATATCAGGAAATGGAGAAGCTTCCGGAAGGCTTCACCAAGCCAGCTGACAGAACCAAACCATGGGGAACCGGACACGCAGTGATCTGTGCAAGAGAGTTCCTTACTGAGCCATTTGCAGTTATCAATGCAGACGATTACTATGGCAAGGAAGCTTATGTAAAGGTTCATGATTATCTGGTTCAGGATCAGCCGCAGGATGCTATCCTTCACATCTGCATGGCTGGATTCCGCCTTGGCAATACACTGAGCGACAACGGAAGCGTTACCAGAGGTCTTTGCCATATTACAGACGGCAAGCTGACTGGCGTAACAGAGACACACAATATCTTTAAGACTGCAGATGGCGCTGAGAGCCGTGAGGACGGACAGCCGGCAGAAAAGCTGGATCTGAACGAGCTGGTTTCCATGAACATGTGGGGACTGACACCTGCATTTATGGATACTTTATATAATGGCTTCGTTGAGTTCCTTGAGAATGTGAAGCCAGGAGATATCAAGGCAGAATATCTGCTTCCGGTTATGATCGATGAGCTGATCCAGAAGGGCGCTGCACAGGTAGATGTACTTGAGACAAAGGATACCTGGTTCGGCGTTACATACCAGGAAGACAAGGAAGTCGTAATCAAGGCATTTAAAGAGCTTACAGAAGCTGGAGTTTATCCAAACGGACTTTATTAATGCCATAGGAGGATGATTAGTTATGGGAAAATATTTTGGAACAGACGGATTTCGAGGAGAGGCTAATGTTCAGCTGACTGTTGACAATGCATTCAAGGTAGGACGTTATGTGGGATGGTATTACGGACGTGACCATAAGGCCAAGATCGTAATCGGCAAGGATACCAGAAGAAGCAGCTACATGTTTGAGTACGCGCTTGTTGCTGGTCTTACCGCTTCCGGTGCAGATGTTTATCTTCTTCATGTAACCACCACACCAAGCGTATCCTTTGCAGTTCGTACTGAGGATTTTGACTGCGGTATTATGATCTCCGCAAGCCATAACCCATTCTATGATAACGGAATCAAGCTTCTGAACGGAAACGGACAGAAGATCGAGGCTGAGATCGAGGAGCGCATCGAGGCTTATATTGACGGCAAGATCGAGGAGCTTCCTCTTGCCCGCAAAGAAGACATTGGACGTACCATCGACTTTGCTTCCGGACGTAACCGCTATATCGGATACCTGATCTCCATTCCAAGCCGTGACTTCAAGAATGTAAAGGTTGGTCTTGATTGTGCAAATGGAAGCTCTTCTGCTATTGCAAAGAGCGTATTCGAGGCACTTCAGGCGAAGACCTATGTGATCAACAACCAGCCGGACGGTACCAATATTAACACAAACTGCGGTTCCACCCACATCGAGGTTCTGCAGAAATATGTGGTAGATAACGGACTGGATATCGGATTTGCTTACGACGGAGATGCAGACCGCTGTATCGCAGTAGATCATCGCGGAAATATTATCGACGGTGACAAGATCATGTACGTATGCGGCAAATACTTAAAAGAGCAGGGCAAATTAAACGGAAATACAGTTGTTACCACTGTTATGTCCAACATGGGTCTTTACAAGGCTCTGGAGCGTGAGGGAATGCGTTACGAGCAGACCGCAGTAGGTGACAAGTATGTAGCTGAGAACATGCTTGCAAACAACTACAGCATCGGCGGAGAGCAGTCCGGACATATTATTTTCAGCCGCTATGCAGCTACCGGAGACGGTATCCTGACTTCCCTGATGGTAATGGAAGCATGCGTAGACAAGAAGTCTACCTTATGTGACCTTGCAAAAGAGATGAAGGTATATCCTCAGGTACTTCGCAATGTGCGCGTAGCAGATAAGAAAACTGCCCGTGAGAACCCGAAGGTTGTGGAAGCTGTAGAGGCAGCTGCCAAAGCACTTGGAGATTCCGGACGTATTCTGGTCCGTGAGAGCGGAACAGAGCCGCTGATCCGTGTTATGGTGGAGGCTGAGACAGATGAGCTCTGCCATCAGTATGTAGACAGTGTTGTAGATGTAATGGAAGCCGAAGGGCTGATCGTTGGTTGAGAATGAAAATCAGAAAAACAGCAGTGATGCTTGCAGCCTGCATGGGGATGACCCTTCTGGCAGGCTGCGATAGTGAACAACAGAAGACTTTTAATGAAGCTGTGAAGGATCTGGAGCAGGGAAGCTATGAGTATGCCCTGGATGAATTTACCCAGTCTGTAAATAACGGGATCAGTCTGGCCGTTTCCTATCGTGGAATTGGAATCTGCCAGATGCGTCTTGGCAATTACGAGGATGCCATCAGTGCTTTTACCAGTGCGCTTAGTTCTGATAAGGTCAGCAAAACTATGGCGAAGGATCTTTACCTGTACCGTGCTACTGCAAGGCTGCAGGCAGGGCTTTTGGATGATGCCATGGCAGACTGCCAGACGCTGGCCCAGAAGTATGAGATGGATGCAGACTGCTGGTTCCTGAGCGGCAAGGTGGCACTTGCCATGGATGGATATGATGAGGCTTCCTCTGATTTTGAACAGGCCTATGGCGAGGATTCCAGCTATGACCGAGCCATCCAGATTTATGAGACTTATCTGGAAAAGGATATGGAAGCGGACGGAACCAGATATCTGGAAGCCGCCCTGTCCTCAGAGGCCAAGGACACAGATGACATGTGTGACCGCGGCAGGATCTATTACTATATGGAGGACTACGGGAATGCCAAAACCGAGCTGACGAATGCATCCAGCAAGGGAAGTACAGAGGCGGTTCTCCTTCTTGGCATGGTTTACGGCGCACAGCAGGATTATGTGAATGCAAGAGCCATGTACCAGCAGTACATCAATAAGATGCAGGACAATACAGAGAAGAATTCCACAAAGACAGCAGCTTCCGGTTACAATGGCCTGGCTGTATGCGATATAGCGGAAGGTAATTATGACTCTGCCCTTGAGAACATTAACAGTGGTATTGCAGCTGCATCTGACGATGAAATGCAGAGCCTTCTGTTTAATGAAATCGTTGTTTATGAGAAAAAGCTTGATTTCTCCACTGCCCAGGAGAAAGCCCAGTCTTATGTGGGCATGTACCCGGAGGATGAGGAAGCGGCTCATGAGCTTGCTTTTCTGAAGTCCAGGACAGGGGCTGGCGAATAAACACAGAAGAGAATGCGCAGATTACGGAATGAGTTTTTACATGTTTAAGCCGCACTGCGAGAAAAAAGGATCGGTAATTCACACAGGATTATCGGTCCTTTTGCAAATAAAGATTTTGTGTTATACTCAAGCGGATTAAACAGATGCATCGCCTGTGGGCGGCATCATATATGAAACAAAAGTCCGAAAGGAGGATTTATGGAATATATTGAAGAGATACAGGAGCGGGTGATCCTGGTGGGGGTCCAGCTGGATGAGAACGACAATGTGAAGGAATCCCTGGATGAGCTGGAAGAACTGGCAGATACAGCAGGTGCGGTGACGGTTGGGAAGATCATTCAGAACCGTGAGACTGTACATCCCGGAACCTATATTGGAAAAGGTAAAATCGAAGAGGTTCGTTCCCTGATGCTTGCCGCAGACGCTACGGGAATCATCTGCGATGATGAGCTTTCCCCTGCACAGATGAACAATCTGGAGCATGAACTGGAATGCAAGGTTATGGACAGAACCCTTTTGATCCTTGATATTTTTGCCAAGCATGCCACCACAAGCGAAGGTAAGATTCAGGTAGAGCTTGCCCAGCTTCGTTATCGTGCGTCCAGGCTGGTTGGTCTTGGCGCTTCTTTGTCCAGGCTCGGTGGTGGAATTGGAACCAGAGGTCCCGGAGAGAAGAAGCTGGAAAGCGACCGCCGTCTGATCCGCAAGAGGATCACTGCGCTGAAGGAAGAGCTTTCCCAGGTAGAGAAGCACAGAGAGCTTCTTCGCACTGGAAGAACCCGGGGCAAAATGAAGACAGCCGCCATTGTAGGTTACACAAATGCCGGAAAGTCCACCCTTTTAAATACTCTTACAGGAGCTGGTGTGCTCTCCGAGGACAAGCTGTTTGCAACCCTGGACCCGACTACAAGAGCGCTGACACTGGACGACGGACAGCAGATTCTTCTTACAGATACGGTTGGATTTATCCGCAAGCTGCCTCACAATCTGGTGGAAGCGTTTAAGAGTACTCTGGAAGAGGCGAAATACGCGGACTACATCATCCATGTGGTAGACTGTTCCAACCCACAGGCGGAGCAGCAGATGGAAGTGGTTTATGACACGCTGCAGGAGCTGGAAGTGCAGGGCAAGAAAACCATTACGCTGTTTAACAAAGTAGATGTGGGAGCGGCCATCCGCATGCGTGACAGCATGGCAGATCACACTTTGAAGGTATCAGCGAAAACAGGGGAAGGCCTGGACGAACTGAAGGCACTTCTGGGGAAAATCCTTTCTGAAGAGCAGATTTATGTGGAAAAGCTTTTCGGCTATCATGAAGCCGGCAAGATCCAGCTGATCCGGGAATATGGACAGCTGCTTTCCGAGGAGTACACAGACAGCGGAATTATGGTGAAGGCCAGAGTTCCTCAGGAGATTCATGGGAAGATTATGTAGGGAAAGAGGCTAGATCCTCTGACAATTGCATAAGTAGATTAAAAAATTCAGAAGAAATGTTTTATATTGGAAAACAGGAGATAAAATCATGGGAAAATACACAGATTACATTATGAAAACAGCACAGGATCTGCTTGCAGTGCCAAGCCCAAGCGGCTTCACGCATATGGCAGCAGATTTTGTGAAAAAGGAATTTGAGAAGCTGGGCTATAAACCGCAGATCACACAGAAAGGCGCAGTTCTTGTAAAGCTGGGCGGCAAGGATGACAAAAATGCAGTGGTTCTGGCAGCGCATATGGACACCCTTGGCGGCATGGTATGCCAGATCATGGACAACGGACGCCTGAAGCTGACCAACATCGGCGGCATGAATCCCAACAATGCAGAGGCTGAGAACTGTAAGGTTTACACCAAATCCGGCAAAGTGTACGATGCAACCTTCCAGCTGGAGAACGCATCTGTCCATGTAAATGGAGAGTACAGCGATACCAAGCGTACCTATGACACAATGGAAGCCATTCTGGACGAGCCTGTGAAAACGAAGGAAGATGTGAAAAAGCTGGGAATTATGACAGGAGATTTCGTCTGCTTTGATCCAAGAACTGTTGTAACTCCAAGCGGATATATCAAGAGCCGCTTCCTGGATGACAAATTCAGCACAGCTATTCTTCTTGGCTACGCCAAATATTTGAAAGAAAAGAAAGTAGAGACTGAGCGTACCATCTATGTTCTGATTACATCTTATGAAGAAGTGGGACATGGCGGATGTGCTGCAATCCCGGATGGAGTTACGGAGATGATCTCTGTGGACATGGGCTGTGTTGGAAAAGGGCTGGAGTGCGATGAGACTATGGTTTCCATTTGTGCAAAGGACAGCATGGGACCGTATGACTATCAGGTGGTTTCCGGTCTTATTAAGGCTGCGCAGGAGAATGACATTGCATTTGCAGTGGATGTGTATCCGCACTATGGTTCTGACGTAGACGCAGCTCTGAAGGCTGGATACGATATGAAGCACGGTCTGATCGGACCAGGAGTTTATGCTTCCCACGGCTATGAGCGTTCTCATAAGGATGGAGCGAAGAATACACTGAAGCTTCTGAAGGCATATTTAGGGTAAGAAGATGTATAAAATTTTAGTAGTGGAAGATGACGAGACCATTGTACAGATTGTCAAGCGTCATCTGCAGTCCTGGGGGTATGAGGTTTTCCAGGTGGAGGACTTCGCACATGTGATCCAGGAATTTGTGCAGAAGGATCCCCAGCTGGTGCTTCTGGATCTGAAGCTGCCATTTTACAATGGCTTTCATTGGTGCGAAGAAATTCGAAAGATTTCCCAGGTTCCGGTTCTGTTTCTGTCCTCAGCGGCAGACAATATGAACATGGTTATGGCCATGAGCCGTGGTGCCGATGATTTTATTGCCAAGCCCTTTGACCTGGATGTGCTGGCTGCCAAGGTGCAGGCTGTGCTTCGGCGCACCTACGCATTTGGGCAGAACAGCAGTCTTCTGGAACATAACGGCGTGGTTTTAAATCCTGGAAACGGTACCATTTCCGCTAACGGGCAGCAGGCAGACCTGACGAAGAACGAGCTGAAAATCCTGCAGATTCTGTTTGAACACCAGGGACGTGTGGTATCAAGAGATGCCATTATGACCAAGCTCTGGGAAAGCGACAGCTTCGTGGATGACAATACCCTTACCGTGAATATCACAAGGATCCGAAGAAAGCTGGAGAGCCTGGGTATCCGGGATTTCATTGTGACCAAAAAAGGCCTGGGGTATATGGTATGAGAGAATATCTGAAAACCAGATGGCAGAGCTGGGCTATGGCTGCAGCCATGCTTTTGATGGCAGTGACAGTGCTTTTCCTGTATGATGTTCCACTGGAGCCTGTGGGTTATATTGCGATTCTTGTAATCATCTGTGAGGCGGGATCCCTGATCTGGGGCTATCGCAAATACCGGGAAAAGCAGCAAAATCTTTTGTACATAAAAGAGAACGGCGCTCTTGCCCTGGAGCATCTGGAAGCGCCGGAGGATGAGAATGAGGCGCTTTACCAGGACATCTGCAGGCTGCTTGATGAGGAACGAATCAAAGCCAGGAATCAGAGCAGTGCATTTGGCACAGAACTGATGGATTTTTACACCATGTGGGTTCACCAGATCAAAACCCCTATTGCGGCGGCCAGGCTCCTTCTTCAGGAGGAAGAGCCAAATCCCGGAGAAATTCAGAATGAGCTTTTTAAGATCGAGCAATATGTGGAGATGGTTCTGGGATATCTTCGCACACAGGATCTGTCCTCAGATCTTTGCCTGGAAGAAGTGGATCTGGATGAAATCATAAAGGATCAGATTCACAAGTTTGCCAGGATCTTTGTTGGGAAAAAGCTGTCCCTGGATTATGAGGGCGTGGAAGAAACCGTGCTTACGGATAAAAAGTGGCTTGGCTTTGTTATTGGTCAGATTTTGTCCAATGCCCTGAAATACACGAAAAAAGGGAAAATCTCTATCTATATGAGTAAAGCAGGGTCCCATACACTGGTAATCGAGGATACAGGAATCGGAATCCGCAAGGAAGATCTGCCCAGGGTTTTTGAAAAGGGCTTTACCGGATACAATGGCCGGGAAGAGGGCCGGTCAACCGGAATCGGGCTTTATCTTTGCGGAAAGATCGTGAAGAAGCTGGATCACGGAATACGCATAGAGTCAGAGCTGGGAAAAGGAACAAAGGTGTTCCTGGAGCTTGGCAGAAAGAAGCTGGATCTGTATTAAGTACGCTGTGCGGGGATAAGGAGAGAGTATGAAAACGATTAAGAAAATCTTGAACAACATTTTTATTGATGGTTTAAGCGGTATGGCCCTGGGCCTGTTTTCCACTTTGATCATCGGAACCATTCTGAAGCAGATTGGTGATCTGATGGGTGGTACCTATGGCGCTTATTTAAGCACCTTTGCGGTGATTGCCCAGAGACTTACCGGAGCAGGAATCGGTATCGGAGTTGCGTACAAATTCCGGGAGTCCACCTATGTACTGTTGTCTGCGGCAGCAGCGGGAATGATCGGTGCCTATGCATCTAATCTGATTGCAGGAACCTTGCTGTCTGACACCGGGGCGCTGGTGTTATCTGGCCCTGGTGAGCCTCTTGGGGCATTTGTGGCAGCTTATGTGGGAATTACAGTAGGAAGACTGGTTGCCGGGAAAACAAAGCTGGATCTGTTGATCACCCCGGCTGTCACCATTCTATCCGGCGGTGCGGTTGGCATCCTGGTTGGGCCTGGAGTGTCAAGATTTATGACCTGGCTTGGCAATCTGGTAAACTGGGGAACCGAGCAGCAGCCGATTCTGATGGGAATTATTGTTTCTGTTGTTATGGGAATGGTGCTGACGCTGCCGATCAGTTCTGCTGCCTTTGGAATTATCCTGGGGTTAAATGGCGTGGCAGCAGGCGCGGCAACCATTGGATGCTGCTGTCAGATGATCGGATTTGCGGTAACAAGCTTTAAGGATAATGGTGTAGGCGGACTTTTTGCCCAGGGAGTGGGAACTTCCATGCTGCAGATCCCTAATATTATGAGAAGGCCGCTGATCTGGCTGCCGCCTACACTGGCCTCTGCAATCTTAGGACCAATCGCCATTATCGGACCGTTCCATATGACAAATAACGCCACAGGCTCCGGTATGGGAACCTCCGGCCTGGTTGGACAGATCATGACTTACCAGACCATGATAGCCACAGAGGAGCCTGTGCTGGTTATTTTAAAAATCGTGGTATTTCATTTCCTCCTTCCTGGTCTGCTGTCCTATGTGATCTACCGCGGAATGCGCAACATGGGATATATCAAAGATGGCCAGATGAAGCTGGATGTGTAAAAAGTTATTGTTCACGACCTGTCCGGTAACACACACTAAAAAGACAAATCTTCTTGTGCAGTGCGCAGAAAAAGATATTGACATCTAATGCACGTTAGAATATACTAACAACATAAGGAACCTATTGCCCCAGTTTGCAGACGAACCTTATAGCGGTTCTGTAAGAAACTGTGACAACTGATCTACAGGGAACCTGAAAGGAGCAGAGTATGGGAACAGTAGTTGTAGGAGCTATCGTAGTAGTAATCGCAGGTCTTGCCATCCGAAGCATTCGCAAAGACAAGAAGAATGGAAAAGGCTGCAACGGCAATTGCGGAAGCTGCGGCGGATGCCACTAAGACCGGAAATTAAGACTGGAGTTTGAATCATTTACATATGCCACAGAAACAAAAGAACTGTTGTGCCGGAGAAATCAGGCACAGCAGTTTTTTCGTATAAAGGGAAACACAGCAGTAATGCCGAGAATCCTGTATGCCATGTTTTTGCCCGATTCACAGGAAAACAACGAAAAACCACAAAAACAAAACCAAAAGGCCAACCAAAACAACAAAAGTAATGTTGAATTATGTTGACACTGCAGAATGGATGACGTATAATGAGCATAGAAAACTATGTCATGGAATGGCGGACATTTATGTTGCTGGATTCTGGAATCTTTTATGGATTTGCAGAGCCCGGGACTTCCATGAGAAAGGAGAACCATGGAAAAATACAATTCAAGTGAGATTCCCAAATCCTCCAGAATTACCCGTCTGGTAGACCATCTCTATGCCAAGATGCCAGAGATCGAATCTTACAGAGCCAAGCTGATCACAGAGTCTTACAAAGAGACTGAGGACCAGCCGATCATCACCAGAAGAGCCAAAGCTTTTTCCCACATTTTACATAACATTCCGATCATTATCCGGGATGAAGAGCTGATCGTGGGAAGCAACTCTATTGCTCCGAGAGGCTGTCAGACTTTCCCGGAATTTTCATTCCAGTGGCTGGAAGATGAACTGGACACCGTAGCGACCAGAATCGCGGATCCGTTCTACATTTCCGAGCAGGCCAAGGCAGATCTTCGCGAGGTGCATAAGTACTGGAAGGGCAAGACCACAAGCGAGCTTGCCACCGCTTATATGGCACCGGAAGCAATCCGTGCAATTGACCACAATATTTTTACACCTGGAAACTATTTCTATAATGGTGTAGGACATGTTACCGTAAAATACTGGGAAGTTCTTGAAATCGGCTACGAAGGCATTATGGCGAAAGCACAGGCTGAGCTGGATCACTGCAATGTGGGCGACGGAGATTACGCAGAGCGCTCCCGTTTCCTGGAAGCCGTGATCATGAGCTGCCAGGCTGTAATAGACTATGCGAACAGATATGCGAAGCTTGCCCTTGAGATGGCTGAGAAATGTACAGATCCACAGCGTAAGGCTGAGCTTCTTGTGATCGCGTCCAACTGCAGCAAGGTACCGGCTAAAGGTGCCACTAATTTCTGGGAGGCATGTCAGTCCTTCTGGTTCGTACAGCAGCTTCTGCAGATGGAGTCCAGCGGACATTCTATCTCCCCAGGACGCTTTGACCAGTATATGTATCCTTACTACAAGAAGGATATTGAAAGCGGTGCGATCACCAGAACAGCAGCTCAGGAGCTGATCGACTGTATCTGGGTGAAATTAAATGACCTGAATAAGGTTCGTGATGCAGCTTCCGCAGAGGGATTTGCAGGCTACAGCCTTTTCCAGAACCTGATCGTAGGCGGTCAGAACAAGGATGGCGAGGATGTGACCAATGACCTTTCCTTCATGTGTATTGAGGCATCCATGCATGTACATCTTCCGGCACCGTCACTTTCTATCCGTGTATGGAACGGCTCCCCGCATGACCTTCTGATCAAGGCAGCAGAGCTGACCAGAACCGGTATCGGACTTCCGGCATATTACAATGACGAGGTAATCATCCCGGCACTGCAGAACAGAGGACTTTCCCTGGCAGATGCCCGTGAGTACAATATCATCGGATGCGTTGAGCCTCAGAAGGCCGGCAAGACCGAAGGATGGCATGATGCAGCATTCTTTAATATGTGCCGTCCGCTGGAGCTTGTATTTGCAAATGGTATGGATCAGGGTGAGATGGTTGGTATTCCTACCGGCGATGTTACCAAGATGGAAACCTTTGATGAGTTTTACGATGCTTATAAGAAGCAGATGGAATACTGCATTTCCCTGCTTGTAAATGCAGACAACGCTATTGACGTTGCACATGCAAAGCGCTGCCCGCTTCCATTCCTTTCCAGTATGATCGATGACTGTATCAAACGCGGAAAGACCGTTCAGGAAGGCGGCGCCGTATATAACTTTACAGGTCCTCAGGGCTTTGGTATTGCCAACATGGCAGACTCCCTGTATGCGATCCGCCAGCTGGTTTACCAGGAGAAGAAGTTCACAATGGAAGAGCTGAAGGAAGCTCTTGCATGGAACTACGGCAAGGGTCTGGACGAGCAGTCTGTAAGAGACATCACTACTGGCATCTTAAGAGAGATGACAGAAAGCGGTGCCAAGGTTGACGCAGACACAGCAGCAGCTGTTCTGAAATCTGTTATGAACGCCCAGATGTCACCTGAGAAGATGGCAAGATATCAGGAGATCCACGACATGATCGCAGAGGTTCCCAAGTTCGGAAACGATATTCCGGAGGTGGATTACTTTGCAAGAGACGTGGCTTATACCTATACAAGACCGCTGCAGAACTTCAGGAACCCAAGAGGCGGCCAGTACCAGGCAGGACTTTATCCGGTATCTGCAAACGTACCGCTGGGCGGACAGACTGGTGCCACTCCGGACGGCAGATATGCGCATACTCCTGTTGCTGACGGTGTTTCCCCGTCTGCAGGCAAGGATGTGAACGGACCGACCGCAGCTGCAAGCTCTGTTGCCAAGCTGGATCATTTCATTGTATCCAATGGTACCCTGTTCAATCAGAAGTTCCATCCGTCAGCACTGTCAGGACGTGAGGGACTTGAGAAATTCGTTGCACTGATCCGTTCCTACTTCGATCAGAAGGGAATGCATATGCAGTTTAACGTTGTAAGCAGAGAGACACTTCTTGACGCACAGGCACATCCGGAGAACTATAAGCATCTGGTTGTACGTGTTGCCGGCTACAGTGCACTGTTTACTACACTGTCCAAGTCCTTACAGGATGATATCATCCGCAGAACAGAGCAGGGCTTCTAAATGAAAATATAAACGGAACTGCTGGCGGCTTTCTTCACAGAAGGCTGTCGGCACTTCCGTATAATGGAGAAATCTATGGAATATTTAGATACCACAGGACGTATTTTTGACGTCCAGCGTTATTCCATCCACGACGGACCGGGAATCCGCACCATCGTATTCCTGAAAGGATGCGTGCTGCGGTGCCAGTGGTGCTGCAACCCGGAATCCCAGGAGTACAAGATTCAGACCATGAAGACACCGGACGGTGTGAAGACCATGGGAAGGGATGTAACTGTTCGGGAAATGATCGAGCTGGTGGAGAAAGACCGCCCTTATTATTACCGTTCCGGCGGCGGCATGACCCTTTCCGGCGGGGAATGTCTTTGTCAGCCCCAGTTTGCCCGTGACCTTCTCCGTGCTGCAAAGGAGCGGGGAATCAACACAGCCATCGAGAGTATGGCATGTGTTCCCTGGAAAAATATTGAGATGGTTCTGCCTTATCTGGACACTTACCTGATGGATATCAAGCATACCAATCAGGCCAAGCATGAACAGTTTACAGGCAAGCCCAACGCACTGGCACTTGAGAATGCCAGAAAGGTTGCCTTATCTGGGCAGACAAATCTGGTAATCCGCGTTCCAGTCATTCCAACCTTTAATGACAGTGTGGAAGAAATCAAGTCAATTGCATCCTTTGCATCCACTTTGCCGGGAGTGAAGAAGATTCACCTTCTTCCTTATCACCGCCTGGGACAGGATAAGTATGACTGGCTTGGAAGAGAGTACAAGCTGCCAGAGATCCTTCCTCCGGAACCGGAGCACATGGAGCTTTTGAAGAAAGCGGTTCACTCTGTCTGTGATCTGGACTGCCAGATTGGTGGATGAGAAAATAAAAAAGTATAAGGGGTCAGAATTTCTAGCTGAAGTTCTGGCTTCTTTTGCATTTGCTGAGCTTATTGACAATTTCACTTAAATATGCAAAATAAAGGTTACAAAAAAAGGAGGACAAGAAAATGAGCGTTAAAAAATTAGGCTTTGGACTGATGAGACTTCCGGC
>CAVJRB010000082.1:16182-33136 GCA_963651655.1 bacterium
ACTTCCGGCAGTGGACGAAGCAGACAAAAGCAAGGTAGACGTAGAAAGAGTCTGTCATCTGGCTGACCGGTTCCTGGAAGAGGGCTTTACCTATTTTGATACAGCGGCATGCTATCACAGCGGAAACAGCGAGCAGGCTTTTCGCGAGGCAGTAGCAAAGCGCTATCCAAGAGAAGCCTACACCATTACAGATAAGCTTTCCCTTTTCATGCTGAAGGAAGCATCTGAAATGCCCGGATTTTTTGAAAAACAGCTGGAAAACTGCGGCGTGGAATATTTCGATTACTACCTGCTGCACGCCCTGGATGATGGCGCTGCGAAACAGGCAGAAGAGTGGGGCGCATTTGACTTTATGCTGGAAAAGAAAGCGAAGGGACTTGTTAAGCATGTGGGCTTTTCTTTCCATGATAAAGCAGAGGTACTGGACGGGATTCTTACCAGACACCCGGAAATGGAGTATGTGCAGCTTCAGTTGAACTATGCAGACTGGGAGGACAGCGAGGTACAGTCCCGCAAATGCTATGAGGTCTGCGTGAAACATGGCAAACCGGTTCTGGTTATGGAGCCCATCAAAGGCGGTATGCTGGCAAATGTTCCAGCGGAGGCGGAAGCTCTGTTAAAGGGTGCCAGACCGGAAATGTCTGTGGCATCCTGGGCAATCCGCTTTGCAGCATCCCAGGAAAATGTATTTATGGTACTGAGCGGTATGAGCGATGAACAGCAGGTGGAGGACAACCTTTCCTATATGAAGGATTTTGCTCCGTTCTCTGATGAGGAGAAAGACCTTGTTGCCAAATCTGCGGCCATCATCAAATCCAAAGAAAAAGTACCGTGCACAGGCTGCCGTTACTGTACAGACGGATGTCCAATGAAGATCGCAATCCCGGATTACTTCAAGCTTCTGAACCGGATCAGCATGTTTGGGGATGGCCAGCTGGCGTCAGCCAAATCCATCTACAAAGACCGTACCGAAAAAGAAGGCCACGGAAAGGCATCTGACTGTGTAGGCTGCAGACAATGCGAGGAACACTGCCCGCAGCACCTGCCGATTACAGAATATCTGGAAGAAGTTGCAAAGACATTTGAATAATTGGTGATTTTTGTGTATGATATAGGAAGATGCGGAGGCACAAAAAGGATATGAGTGTCAAAAGGTCTTTTGCCACTCATTTGATACCTCGGATTGCTACGCAGCTTCGCTGCTCCCACAATCCTTCAAATATTCGAAATCCGCTGATTTACTACGTAAATCGCTACTTTCTCATATTTGGCGTGTCCCAAGTTCAAACGCCTTATCGTGCAAGCACGAACGGCTTTTTGACCTTTTGACACTGGTATCATAAAAATACAATATAAAAGCAGTTGGATTGAATGCGGTAAGATCTGGCTGGTGCAAAACTTACAGATAAAGGAGAAGTGAGAATGAGAGGATTATACTCATCAAAGACCAAGATCAGACACCAGATTTTTACTGAAATCGCCCGTCTTGCCTATGAGGGCGACATTGAGAAGGAAATGGACGAGCTTCCATACAAGATCCTTCCCGGAGAGGTTGCTACATACCGTGACAGTATTTTCCTGGAAAGAGCCATTGTAGGGGAGCGGCTGCGTGTGGCAATGGGACTGCCCCTGCGCAACATTTCCGAGCATGCACCTATTTCCAAAGGGGTGGAGGCAAGCCTTATTGAGGAGAAATATTATGAGCCGCCGCTTATTAATATTATCAAATTTGCCTGCAATTCCTGCCCGGAGAAAAGAGTGATGGTGACAGAAGGCTGTCAGGGCTGCCTGGAGCACCCATGTCAGGAGGTCTGTCCCAAGAACGCTATTCATATGGAGAATGGCAGGTCTGTAATTGATCAGGAAAAATGTATCAAATGCGGCAAATGTATGGAAGCCTGTCCATATAATGCCATCATCAAGCAGGAAAGACCGTGTGCCAAGGCCTGTGGAATGAATGCCATCCATTCCGATGAATATGGAAGGGCCGAGATTGATCATGACAAGTGCGTTTCCTGTGGAATGTGCCTGGTAAGCTGTCCGTTCAGCGCCATTGTGGATAAGGGACAGATTTATCAGACTATTATGGCGTTAAAGAGTGAGACTCCGGTCTACGCCATCGTAGCGCCGGCAGTGGCAGGACAGTTTGAGCCGGCACTGAAAAATACTCAGATTCGCGGTGCCTTTAAGGCTCTTGGATTTACGGATATCAAAGAGGTTGCAGTTGGAGCGGATCTTTGTACCATTGAGGAAGCCAAAGACTTTATGGAAGAAGTACCGGAGAAGATTCCGTTTATGGGAACCTCCTGTTGTCCCGCATGGTCTGTAATGGCGAAGAAAATGTTCCCTCAGTATGCAAACTGCATTTCCATGGCGCTGACTCCTATGGTGCTCACTGCCAGACTTCTGAAGCAAGAGAACCCGGACTGCAAGATCGTGTTTGTGGGCCCCTGCGCAGCCAAGAAGCTGGAAGCAAGCCGTAAGAGCATCCGAAGCTATGTGGATTTCGTGCTTACCTTTGAGGAAGTACAGGGAATGTTCGAAGCCAAAGGTGTGGATTTCGCAAGTATTCCAGAGGAAGAACCACTTTCCCAGGCAAGCAGTGACGGCCGGGGATTTGCTGCCAGCGGCGGTGTTGCAGCAGCTGTGGTAAAGGCTATAAAGCGTATGGACCCGGACAGAGAAGTGAAGGTAGTCAGCGCCAACGGCCTGCAGGAGTGCAAAAAGATGATGATGTCCGCCAAAGCAGGAAAGTACAATGGCTATCTGCTGGAAGGAATGGCCTGTCCAGGCGGATGTATAGCCGGAGCCGGAACGGTGCAGACTGTAAAGAAAGCCGGAATGGCACTGGAGAAAATGAAGAAAGAGGCTGCATTTGAGGAGTGTATGGATACTTCCTTTGGCGGCGAGCTTGAGAAGCTGGAAGAACTGTAAGCAGCGTTCGCCTTTTGGGCCATCGCGAAGCGTATAACTGTGAAGGCTCTGACCAGATAATTTAGAATGAAAAAGGAGAAATCGAAATGCGTGCATACGAACGATTGTTGAATTATGTAAAAGTGTATACCACAAGCGAGGATGAGCAGGAAATAGTGCCGTCCACCAGCCGCCAGTTTGATCTTGGAAATCAGCTGGCCAAGGAGCTGAAAAATATTGGAGTGCAGGATGTGCGCATTGACGATAAATGCTATGTTTACGGAGTGATCCCGGCAACAGCAGGTCTTGAGGACAAGCCGGCAATCGGCTTCATTGCCCACATGGATACTGCACCTGATTTTTCCGGGGAGAATGTGAAGCCTCAGATTATCCCGGACTATGATGGGACCGATGTAAAGCTTGGGGAAAGCGAATACACCCTTACCCTCAAGGATTTCCCACATCTGGCAGAGCTGAAGGGAAGAACCCTGATCACCACTGACGGTACCACTCTTCTCGGAGCAGATGACAAGGCCGGAGTAGCAGAGATCATGACCATGGCAGAGCAGATCATAAAAGAAAATATCCCACATGGAAAAATCTGTATCGGCTTTACCCCGGATGAGGAAGTTGGCCGAGGCGCTGATTTCTTCGACGTAGAAGGTTTTGGAGCTGATTTTGCCTATACCGTAGACGGCGGCGCTGAGAATGAAATTGAGTACGAGAACTTCAACGCAGCAGGCGCTAAGGTAAAGATCAAAGGCTTCTCCGTGCATCCAGGCAGCAGCAAAAATACCATGATCAATGCCGCCCTGGTTGCCATGGAGTTTAACAGCATGCTCCCGGCAGGCGACACCCCGGCAAACACAGAAGAGTATGAAGGCTTTTTCCATCTCTGTGAAATGAGCGGTGACGTATCCGATGCAAGCCTGGATTACATCATCCGCGACCACGACAGCGCCATGTTCGCCTGCCGTCAGGAGATGATGCGTCACATTGCCAAGCTCCTTAACGAGAAATACGGCGAAGGATCCGTCACCCTCACGATTAAGGAACAGTACCGCAACATGAAAGAAAAGATCGAGCCCTGCATGCACCTGATCGACAACGCCAAAAAAGCCGTTCAGGAATCCGGCCTGAATCCCGTAACCGTAGCCATCCGCGGCGGCACCGACGGCGCCCGCCTCTCCTTCATGGGCCTCCCCTGCCCCAACCTCGGCACCGGCGGCTACGCCTTCCACGGCCCCTGCGAACACATCACTATAGAAGGCATGGACTACGCCGTCGAAAACCTGAAGAACATCATAAAACTCTACGCCCTCTAATTCTGCCCCCACAGTACTAAATTTTGGGCATCCACGAAAGCCTCTCCGATTGTACATTAGTTTTCGGAGAGGCTTTTGTCTGCCATCCCCACCAGTCAGCGCCTTGAGCCGCGTCCGTCAACTAAATTTCAATAACCATTCTTCTATCTTTCAATTCCCCCATATTTTTCAAGCACCAGAGCGAGCCGTGTTTTCGCCAGTACCCAGCATTTTCACAGCTGCTATTCCTAAGCAGGTCATTTCAGGTGCGCCCTTAACGAAGGTGAAATCCAGCGCTTACGAAGACTTAGGAGTGACGGCTCTCCGGAACTCCTTAGTCGAAGTTAGCGATTAGTTCACCGTAGTGTTGCACCGACCTGCGTGGAATCGCAGCTGCGAAAGTGCGTCCGCCCTGATAAAACTCTCCCAACAAAACCACCAAAAATCCCCATACAATTTTGTACAATATGTAGAACCACCCCAAAATGATAAAAAATTTCAAAAAAATGTTGTTAAAAGATTGTCATTATGGTATTTTAAATAAAGCGGAGAAAAACCAATATTTTATGCGGAGACAAAGAGGGAAAAGTCCTTTGTTGAGAAAAAGTTTGCAAAAAAACACAATGTGACATGACTTAACCCAGGAAAACAGGACAAAATAATACTGTGTTTCTGGGTCAGGCCATGTCACAAGGCAGAAAATAAAGTTTTACCCGCTTTTTTTCTAACTGTGATTGTTAAAAAAAAAACAAGAAACAAAGGACAACACACAGGGAAAACCAACGAATCCCACGGAAAAACAACCAAACCCGCTGGAAAGTTGACACAATCCCACAAACCCCACGAAAGGAGTTTATTATGAGCAGCAAAATTACCATTATCGGAGCTGGAAGCGTCGGATCTACAATCGCCTACACACTGGCACATGATGAAATCGCTTCCGAAATCGTTCTGATCGACATCAACAAGGAAAAGGTCGAAGGCGAAGTCATGGACATTGAGCAGGGAACCTGCTTCAGAAGTCCGGTATCCCTGGTAGCAGGAGATTACGCAGATGCCAAAGATTCCGACATCGTAATCATCACATCCGGAATCGCCCGCAAACCTGGACAGACCAGAATTGAGCTTACTCAGACAAACGTAAACATCCTGAAGAGCATCACTCCTCAGATTGTAAAAGAAGCTCCAAATGCCAAGTATATCATCGTAAGCAACCCGGTAGATATCATGACCTACGTATTTACCAAGATTTCCGGTCTTCCGGAGAATCAGATCATGGGATC
Organism: bacterium; assembly: GCA_963651655.1. Lineage (GTDB taxonomy): Bacteria > Bacillota > Clostridia > Lachnospirales > Lachnospiraceae > Blautia_A. The sequence goes on from CAVJRB010000082.1 coordinate 21,683, forward strand.
CGGAACCATCCTTGACACAGCAAGACTTCGCTACGGACTCTCCGAACATTTCCAGGTAGCACAGGGAAATATCCATGCATACGTATTCGGCGAGCACGGCGATACCTCCTTTATCCCGTGGACAGGCGCTTACATTTCCGGTCTCAGTACAGATGAGTACTACGAAGAAATGAAAGCACACGGCAAGGACGTAAAACCTCTGGACAAAGAAGCTATGCTGGAATACGTACAGAAATCCGGCGGAAAAGTTATTGCAAAGAAAGGTGCAACCTTCTACGCAGTATCCGCAACGGTGTGCCAGCTGGTAGGCCTGATCCTGGCTGCTTCTGATTCCCTTGCAACCGTATCCTCCATGCTCCATGGCGAATACGGAATTGAAGATGTGTGCCTGAGTACCCTTACTCTTGTAGGACCAAACGGAATTCAGGGGAAAGTTCAGATGCGCATGAACAAAGAGGAAGTAGAGCTTCTTAAGAAGAGTGCCAACGCATTAAAAGAAGTAATCGCGCAGATCGAGCTCTAAGCATATTTAACTACATCAGCAAGGATACCCCGGCTTCTATCGCGAAAAGCGGTAAGTCGGGTTCCCCTTTGCCTGAACAACCGAAACAGCTGCTGTTTACATTGGCGGACTTGAAAGAACGCACCATGTGGACAGTAACAAGAAAGGAACAAGAAGCATGAAGTACAGTTATTATCCAGGATGTACCCTGAAGAATAAGGCAAAAGATCTGGACGCCTATGCCAGAGCTTCTGCGAAAGCACTGGGCTTCGAAATGGAAGAGATCAAGGAATGGCAGTGCTGCGGCGGCGTATATCCCCTGGGCAGCGATGAGATAGCCACCAAGCTTTCCACCGTCCGTGCTTTAAATGATGCGAAAGAAAAAGGACAGGATCTGATCACAGTCTGTTCAGCCTGTCATCATGTGCTCAAACGTGTGAATGACGACATGAAGAATGTAGAAGACATCCGCACAAGAGCAAATAATTATCTGAAACTGGACGCTCCATACGAAGGAGAGACAAATGTCCTTCATTATCTGGAAGTACTCCGTGACGAAGTAGGATTTGACGAGATCAAAAAGAAAGTGGTCAATCCCTTAAAAGGCAAAAAAATCGGTGCCTACTACGGCTGCCTCCTTTTAAGACCAGGAAAGATTATGGCATTTGACAACCCGGAGAATCCGACTATTATGGAAGATTTCATCCGCGCCCTTGGAGCAGAGCCAGTTGTCTATCCATACCGCAACGAGTGCTGCGGCGGCTACATTTCCCTGAAAGAAAAAGACATGGCCCAGAATATGTGCGCAAAGATCATGGACAGCGCCAAAGGGTTCGAAGCAGACATGCTGATCACAGCCTGTCCACTTTGCATGTATAACCTGAGAAAGAACGGAAACGGCGCTCTTCCTGTTTACTATTTTACAGAACTTCTTGCAGAAGCTCTCGGAGTAAAAGAGGAGGTGGCAAAGTAATGGCTTATACATATGGAAATGCTCAGAATGCAGCAGAGAGAATCAAGGAGATTTCCGGAGTAAATCCCCTGAAATGCATGAAATGCGGCAAATGCTCCGCAACCTGTCCTGCATTCAATGAAATGGATATCAAACCTCACCAGTTTGTAACTTATGTACAGAACGGCAACATAGAAGCACTTGCACAGTCCAAATCCTTATGGAAATGTCTTTCCTGTTTTGCCTGTGTAGAGCGCTGCCCAAGAGATGTAAAACCAGGAAAACTGATCGACGCTGCAAGACAGCTGGTTGTCCGCGAACGCGGCCAGAACTATCTGGAAGCAGACGAGATCCCGGAACTGATCGACGAGGAAACACCTCAGCAGCTCCTGGTAAGTGCATTCAGAAGATACAGGAGGTGAGAGAAAAGTGCAGAGAATAGGTGTATTCGTATGTCATTGTGGTACCAACATCGCAGCCACAGTTGATGTGAAAAAAGTAGTGGAAATGGCAGCAAAAGAGCCAGGCGTTGTCCATGCAGAAGACTATCAGTATATGTGTTCCGAAGCAGGACAGGCCAAGATCATCAATGCCATCCATGAGAAAAATCTGACAGGAATCGTGGTCTGTTCCTGTTCCCCGCGTATGCATGAGGCTACCTTCCGAAAGGCAGCACAGAAAGCGGGCTTAAACCCATACATGGTAGAGATTGCCAACATCCGTGAGCACTGCTCCTGGATCCACAAGGATATGGAAGAAGCTACCTTAAAGGCAGTGATCCTTGCCAGAGCAGCAATCGCAAAAGTAAACTTAGACGCTCCTCTTCAGCCAGGCGAGAGCCTTGTAACAAAGCGTGCCCTTGTAATCGGCGGCGGTATTGCCGGAATCCAGTCTGCCCTTGATATTGCAGAGGCTGGATACGAGGTTGACATTGTTGAGAAGCTTCCAAGTATCGGCGGAAGAATGTCACAGCTTGACAAGACTTTCCCAACACTGGACTGTTCCGCATGTATCCTCACCCCGAAGATGGTAGAGGCTGCAGCCCATGAGAAGATCAACATTTATACATACAGTGAAGTTGAGAAGGTAAGCGGCTTCGTAGGTGATTTCACCGTAGATATCCGTAAAAAAGCAAGAAGCGTAGATATGGACAAATGTACAGGATGCGGTGTCTGCTCCTCCAAATGTCCGTCCAAGAAAAATCCAAACGAATTTAACCGCGGCCTGAACAACAGAAGTGCTATTTACATTCCGTTTGCCCAGGCAATCCCAAATGTTCCGGTAATCGACCGTGAGAACTGCATCAAGTTCAAAACCGGAAAATGCGGTGCCTGCTCCAAGGTCTGCGCAGCCGGCGCGATCGATTACGAGCAGAAGGATGAGATCATTACACAGAAATACGGCGCAATCGTAGTTGCAACCGGTTTCGATGTGATCCCGCTTGATAAATATGATGAGTACGCTTACAGCCAGAGCAAGGACGTCATCACCTCCCTTGAGCTTGAACGTATCATGAACGCAGCAGGACCTACCAAAGGTCATCTTGAGAGACTTTCCGATGGAAAAGCTCCGAAGAACATTGTATTCGTACAGTGCGTTGGAAGCCGCTGCTCCGACGAAAGAGGAAAGAGCTACTGCTCCAAGATCTGCTGTATGTACACTGCAAAGCATGCCATGCTGATCCGCGACAAATATCCGGATACAAACGTAACCGTATTTTACATTGATGTGCGTACTCCGGGTAAAAACTTCGATGAGTTCTACAGAAGAGCAGTTGAGGATTACGGCGTAAACTACATCAAGGGCCTGGTTGGAAAGGTGATCCCGCAGCCAGACGGAACCCTTATGGTTCAGGCTTCTGACCTTCTTGAGAACAAACAGATCCTTATGGAAGCAGACATGGTAGTTCTTGCAGCTGCTATTGAGCCAAACAAGGATGTAAGAAAAATTGCAACTATGCTTACCGCAAGTATTGATACCAACAACTTCCTCACAGAAGCACATGCAAAGCTCCGTCCGGTAGAGTCTCCTACAGCCGGTATTTTCCTTTCCGGTGTATGCCAGGGACCAAAGGATATTCCGGAGACAGTTGCACAGGCTGGCGCAGCAGCAGTAAAGGCAATCGGCCTTCTTGCAAAAGACAAGCTGACCACCAACCCATGTACCGCTCACTCTGACGAGCTTCTCTGCAACGGATGCTCCCAGTGTGCAAATGTGTGTCCGTATGGCGCGATTTCCTACGAGGAAAAACAGGTAAATGACCACGGAATCCGTGAGACAAGAAGAGTTGCCGTAGTAAACAATGCTCTTTGCCAGGGCTGCGGTGCATGTACCGTAACCTGCCCGTCCGGAGCAATGGATCTGCAGGGATTCTCCAACAGACAGATTTTAGCGGAGGTAGATGCAATATGTCGATAGAAGCAAAAGAAGAATTCAGACCCAAGATCGTGGCATTCTGCTGTAACTGGTGCAGCTACGCAGGTGCAGACCTTGCAGGAAGCAGCCGTCTTTCCTATCCGGCGGATGTAAAGATCATCCGTGTTCCATGCTCCTGCCGTGTAAACCCAATGTTCATCCTCCGTGCTTTTGAAAAAGGCGCTGACGGCGTGATCATGTGCGGCTGCCATCCGGGAGACTGCCATTACACAACAGGAAACTATTATGCAAGAAGACGTATGACCCTTCTTTTCTCCATGCTGGACTTCATCGGTGTGGAAAACGGACGTACCCGTGTAGAGTGGGTATCTGCCGCAGAAGGTGTAAAATTCTCCCAGACCATGAATGAGTTTGTGGAAAAAATCCATTCTCTGGGTAAAAACGTCAGATTGGAGGATTTAAGATGCAGGAACTGATCGCCCGTGCAAAAGAACTGCTGGCTGATGGAACCGTAGCGCGTGTTCTTGGCTGGAAAGCCGGAGACCTGCCTTACAATCCGGAAGCAGCATACTTTGAGACAGCAGAAAGCCTGGACGAATTTGTCTACAACGGCTTCTGCGGTGCAAACTTAAGCAAGATGATGATCGAGGCTTCCAAGTTAGAGGGAAAGACACTTGTCTGTCTGAAGCCTTGTGATACCTATAGTTTTAATCAGCTGATCAAGGAACATCGTGTAGACCGTGAGAAAGCCTACATTATCGGTGTTGGATGCAAAGGAAAGCTGAACGTGGAAAAGCTTCGCCAGTTAGGAATCAAGGGAATCAAAAGCATTTCCGGTGCAGAACTGACAGATGAGTGTGAGACACTTCACATTTCCACAATCTACGGCGACAAGACCGTAGCTTACAAGGACGCCATGCTGGAGCGCTGCCATGTATGCAAGGGAAAAGAGCATATGATCTACGATGAGATCATCGGCGAATCCAAGGATACAAAGGATGCAGAGCGTTTCGCAGAGGTAGAGAAGATCGAGAAAATGAGCCCGGAAGAGCGCTTCGCATTTTTCCAGAAGGAGCTTAGCAAATGCATCCGCTGCAACGCATGCCGCAATGCATGTCCGGCCTGCAGCTGCCGCAAATGCGTATTCGACAGCACCAAGTTTGACAGCGCACAGAAAGCAAACGTGGACTCCTTCGAGGAGAAAATGTTCCATATCATCCGTGCTTTTCATGTAGCTGGAAGATGTACAGACTGTGGCGAGTGCAGCCGTGTCTGCCCGCAGGGTATCCCCCTTCACCTGTTCAACCGTAAATTTATCAAGGACATTGATACTTTCTACGGTGAGTATCAGGCTGGAGCCGATGCTGAGTCAAAAGGCCCGCTGACCAGCTTTACATTTGAGGATGTAGAGCCTAGCGTAGTGGCAGAAAGGGGATAATGTATGTATAAGATTGAGAAAGAAAATCTGGAAGCATTATTCCGGAAAATTGCAGAAAGCCAGGATCTGATCCTTCCGGTTAAAAAGGCAGGACAGACAAACTTCGGTCTCTGGAATGAGGAAGAGGAGGCAGATCTTGATACACTGAAAACCGTAAAATCCGGTAAAGATGCCTTTTTCCCGCAGAGTGAGACCCTTTACACAGTTGTACGTGATGGAAAGAAACTGACAGTAGAACCAGAAGAGCTTAGAAATCGTCCGTTCGTTGTATTTGGCATGAAAGCCTGCGATGTAAAAGGCGTGGCAGTTCTGGACAAGGTATTCCTTGCAGATCCTGTAGATACTTTCTATGCAGCAAGAAGAGACCACGGAACCATCGTTGCCATGGCGTGCCATGAGCCGGAAGAGTCCTGCTTCTGTAAAGTATTCGGAACAGACGCGGCAGACCCGTCAGCAGATGCAGATGGTGTGGCTGATATAGCGGTATGGCTGGTTCAGGATTCCCTTTACTGGAAAGCCCTTACCGAAAAGGGTGAGGCTCTTACTGAGGCTGTGAAGGAGCTTCTTACGGATGCGGATGCTTCTGATGAAGAAAAAGTTTCCGCAGAAAAAGATGCGATCCATAATATTGTAGAGCAGCTTCCATACACACATCTTTCCCTGGAAGGATGGGATGGAAATGCTACAGATGAGAAATTTAACTCTCCTGTATGGGAGACCCTTTATAAGCCATGTCTGGCATGCGGAACCTGTACCTTTATGTGTCCGGCCTGCCAGTGCTATGACATCAAGGATTATGATACAGGACATGGAATCAAGCGTTACCGCTGCTGGGATTCCTGTATGTATTCCGATTTCACAATGATGGCTCACGGAAATAACCGTACCAGCCAGATGCAGAGATTCCGCCAGAGATTCATGCACAAGCTTGTTTATTTCCCGGCCAACAATAACGGCATGTACTCCTGTGTAGGATGCGGCCGCTGCGTGGAAAAATGCCCGTCATCCCTGAACATTGTGAAGGTGATCAAGGCTTTTGAAAAGCATGGAGGTGAAAAGTAATGAGCGAGTGTACCTGTCATAAAAATTATACTCTGGATACTCTGATCCCGCAGGTTGGCGTGATCACAGACATTCATGAGGAGACACCGGATGTAAAAACCTTCTGCGTAACTGCACCGGATGGAGGAAAGCTTTTCGAGCATATGCCAGGACAGTGCGCAATGGTCTGCGCGCCAGGCGTAAGCGAGGGTATGTTTTCCATTACTTCTTCTCCCACAAACAAAGAGTACCAGGAATTCAGTATTAAGAAATGCGGTGAGTTGACTTCTTATCTGCACAGCCTTCAGGTTGGAGATGAGATCACCGTCCGTGGACCATACGGCAATCATTTCCCGGTAGAAGATAAGCTGAAAGGCAAAAACCTTCTGTTCATCGCCGGAGGTATCGGCCTTGCCCCCCTCCGTTCCGTTATCAACTATGTCCTTGACAACCGCGACGACTACGGCACTGTAGATATTCTCTACGGTTCCCGTTCCGCAGATGACCTTGTAAAATTAAAAGAGATCCAGGAAGTCTGGATGAACGCCAAAGATGTAAACGTCTACCTGACCATCGACCGCGAACAGGAAGGCTGGGACGGCCACGTAGGCTTCGTTCCCACCTACTTAAAAGAAATCGGCTTCGACACCAACAAAGTAGCCCTCGTCTGCGGCCCGCCAATCATGATCAAATTCGTCCTCCAGGGCCTTGAAGAACTCGGCTTCACCAGAACCCAGGTTTACACCACTCTGGAACTTCGTATGAAATGCGGTATCGGAAAATGCGGCCGTTGCAACATCGGTTCTAAATACGTATGTAAAGACGGTCCGGTTTTCCGAATGGATGAGATTGACCAGTTACCCGATGAATACTAATTTTTAATTATACAAAGAAACCTTCGAATAAAGGAACTAGTTACAGCCAGTACACAGACTTGTGGAATGGGTATCTCGCTAAGCTGCCCATTTCAGGAGCGCCTTTAGCGGCGCTGAAATCCAGCGCTTACGAAGACTTAGGAGTGAAGGCTCTCCTGAACTCCTTAGTCGCAGTTAGCGATTAGTTCAGCAAAGCGTTGCGACGGGCACGTGCGAGATACCCATTTCACAAGGCGTCCCTCTGGCACTAAGTAGAAGAAAGGACCCCCCCAACATGGAAAATATGGTAAACGTATATTTCTTCGGTAAAAAATACACCGTACCTGCTGACCTGACCATCATGACGGCCATGGAATACGCAGGCTACACCCTCAAAAGAGGCTGCGGCTGCCGCCACGGATTCTGCGGCGCCTGCGCCACCATCTACAGAATCAAAGGCGACAACGAACTCAAAACCTGTCTCGCCTGTCAGACCCAGGTACAGGAAGGCATGTATGTAGCAAGCATCCCATTCTTCCCAACAGACAAGAGACTCTACAACATCGAAGACCTCAAGCCAAACCAGCAGGTCATGATGGAACTCTACCCGGAAATCTACAGCTGCATCGGCTGCAATGCCTGCACAAAAGCATGTACCCAGAGCTTAAACGTTATGCAGTACATCGCCTACGCCCAGAGAGGCGAGCTTGAAAAATGCGCAGAAGAATCCTTCGACTGCGTAAGCTGCGGATGTTGCTCTGTAAGATGCCCTGCCGGAATTTCCCACCCGATGGTAGGCCTTCTCGCAAGACGTCTCACCGGAAAATACATCGCACCAAAGAGCGAACACCTTGAAAAACGTGTAGAAGAAATCCACGAAGGCAAATACGACGACCTGATCGAACAGATCATGCAGAAACCAATCACAGACATGCAGGAACTTTACAACAACAGAGAGATTGAGAAATAAGGAGGGCGTAAAAACATGTATGCACCATATCCAGAAAATATGATGGAATCCATCAAAAAGGTAGAGGCTACAAGAGCACAGCGTATGGCAACCGAGCCAAGACGTCTGACTGCTGATGAGAAAGACGCGCTTCTTAAGAAATTCCATCCGGACTATAACCCAGACGCGTTTGCAGAAATCAAAGTAGGACCAAACAAAGGCCAGAAAGCTCCCCTGGAGTTAGCAGAAATGCTTCATTCTGAAAGCCGTCTGATGAACGAAAAAATTGACCTCACTAAAATTGATTATGACGTAGATGTCCTTGTAATCGGCGGCGGCGGAGCAGGATCCTCCTGCGCCATTGAAGCACACAATGCAGGCGCAAACGTTATGATAGTTACCAAGCTTCGTATCGGTGACGCCAACACCATGATGGCAGAAGGCGGAATCCAGGCAGCAGACAAAGAAAACGACTCCCCGGTACAGCATTACCTGGACTGCTTCGGCGGCGGACACTTTGCTGCAAAGCCAGAGCTTGTAAAGAGACTGGTAATGGAAGCCCCGGACGCGATCAAATGGCTGAACGACCTTGGCGTTGAGTTTGACAAAGCAGAAGACGGAACCATGGTCACCACACACGGCGGCGGAACTTCCAGAAAAAGAATGCACGCTGCAAAAGACTATTCCGGATCTGAGATCATGCGTACCATCCGTGATGAGGTTCTCAACCTTGGCATTCCGGTAGTGGAATTCACTTCTGCTGTTGAGCTGATCAAAGATGAAAAAGGACAGGTTGCAGGTGCAGTCCTTCTCAACATGGAAACAGGCGACTACTCCGTTGCAAGAGCAAAGACCGTAGTCATCGCAACAGGCGGTGCCGGAAGAATGCATTATCAGGGATTCCCAACCTCCAACCACTACGGTGCAACTGCTGACGGACTTGTACTTGGATACAGAGCTGGCGCATCCTTACTTTATCAGGATTCCATCCAGTATCATCCAACTGGAGCCATCTATCCGTCCCAGATCCTTGGTGCACTGGTAACAGAGAAGGTTCGTTCCGTTGGTGCACAGCTTGTAAATGCAAACGGAGAAGCTTACATCCATCCTCTTGAAACCCGTGACGTCAACGCTTCCGGTGTTATCCGTGAGTGCGAGGAAGGCCGCGGTGTAGAGGTTCCTGGCGGACGCAAAGGCGTATGGCTTGACACTCCGATGATCGAGATCCTTGGAGGCGAGGGAACAATCGAGAAGAGAATCCCGGCTATGTTCCGTATGTACATGAACTACGGTATTGATATGAGAAAAGTTCCGATCGTAATTTACCCGACCCTTCATTATCAGAACGGTGGTCTGGACATTGACGGAGACGGATTCTCAGAAGAAATTCCAAACCTGTTAGTTGCAGGAGAAGCAGCAGGCGGAATCCATGGAAGAAACAGACTGATGGGCAACTCTCTTCTGGATGTCATTGTATTTGGAAGAAATGCCGGCAAAAAAGCAGCTGCAAAATGCAAGGATGTAGAGCTTGGGGAAATGAACCTGGATCACATCTATAAATATGCAGAAGAACTGAAAGAAGCAGATGTACATACCGATAAAGTATCTCCATTGCTTCTTCCAAAATATGCCCGTCACGAGCAGCGATAAGAATAAAAAAGAAGGGAGCTTACCACAATGCGTGAAGTAGAAGTAAGCAGACTTACAGATGTCATCGAAAAACTCTGTATCGAAGCAAATGAACATCTTCCGGAAGACGTAAAATGTGCGATCAAAACATGCCGCGCATGCGAAGACGGAGAGATTGCCAAGGGCATCCTTGACAACATTATTGAGAATTTTGACATTGCAGATAGCGAGAATGTGCCGATCTGCCAGGATACAGGAATGGCATGCGTCTTCCTTGAAATCGGACAGGATGTACACTTTGTTGGCGGAGACCTTACCGACGCCATCAATGAAGGCGTTCGCCGCGGATATACAAACGGCTACCTTCGCAAATCTGTTGTAAAAGATCCGGTACGCCGTGGAAATACAGGCGACAATACACCGGCTATGATCTACACAGAGATCGTTCCAGGCGACAAGGTTAAGATCACTGTAGGCCCGAAAGGCTTCGGAAGCGAGAATATGAGTATGATCCGCATGTTCAAGCCGTCCGCAGGACTTCAGGGAATCAAGGACTTCATTCTGGAAGTCGTTGAGACTGCAGGCCCGAACCCATGCCCGCCTATGGTAGTTGGCGTTGGAATCGGCGGAACCTTTGACAAATGTGCCCTTCTTGCAAAGAAAGCACTGATGCGTCCATTGGATTCCCACAACCCGGATCCATTCTACGCAGATCTTGAAGATGAAATGCTTGAGAAAGTAAACAAGCTTGGCATCGGCCCCCAGGGCTTTGGCGGAAAGACCACAGCCATCGGCCTGAACATTGAGACAATGCCTACTCACATTGCGGGAATGCCATGTGCAGTCAACATCAACTGCCATGTTACCCGTCACAAAACGGAGGTGATCTGATCATGGAAAGAAGACGTATTACACTGCCTCTGACAAAAGAACTGGCAAAAACACTTCACGCAGGAGATCAGGTTCTGCTTACCGGAACCATCTACACATCCCGTGACGCAGGCCACAAGCGTATGTGCGAAGCTCTTGCAAGGGGAGAGAAGATTCCATTTGACCCAACAGACGCAACCATCTACTATGTAGGACCAACTCCTGCAAAACCAGGCGCAGTTATCGGCTCTGCAGGCCCGACAACCAGCGGACGTATGGATGCTTACGCTCCAACTATGATGTCCGTAGGTGCCCGCGGCATGATCGGCAAAGGAGCCCGTCTCCCGGAAGTAGTAGAAGCCATGAAAAAATATGACGGCGTTTACTTCGGAGCCATCGGCGGCGCCGGCGCCCTCCTTGCCAAATGCATCAAAAAAGCCGAGCTGATCGCCTACGAGGATCTTGGCGCAGAAGCCCTCCGCAAGCTTTACGTAGAGGACATGCCTCTTGTAGTCATCATTGACAGCGAAGGCAACAACCTTTACGAAGAAGGACGCAAGGAATATCTGGACGAGCACAAAGCCGATTAATACAGACTTTACATATCTGTAATTATGAAGTATAGTAATTAGAAATACACGTGTTTTGCGTTATATATAAAATACATATAATCTGTATATCAAATTAATTGTTTACACAGGCTGTAATTTATTTTATAACTTTGTGAGTACACAGCAGGTTGGATGGTGATATTCCTAAGCGAGTCATTTCAGGAGCGGTTTTAGTGAAGGTGAAATCCACTGCTTACGAAGACTTAATCGTGAAGGCTTTCCTGAACGATTT
>CAVJRB010000083.1:0-4773 GCA_963651655.1 bacterium
GGCTTAATGTGATTGCCGGAGCGGAAGCTTTAGTGCCGCGTATTGTGGGAAACGATTTTATAGCTGTACTTTTCTGGTGACATCTGTTTTCTGCGATTGCAAGCACAAAGTAAATATCAGTTTTTTGAAGAATCATTTTCTTTATATTAGAAGGTATATTGACAGAAGGGGGAAAACATGGCAAAATTAATCAATATCGGATTCGGCAATGTGGTGAATTCCCAGAAAATTGTAGCTGTGGTGAACCCGGATGCCGCACCGGTGAAACGAATGGTTCAGAGTGTGAAGGGAACCAATTCCCTTGTAGATGCCACCCAGGGCAGGAAGACCAAGTCCGTGATCGTGACATCTGACGACATTCTGATTTTATCTGCAATTCAGCCGGACACCATTGCCCGCAGATTTGCAGAGGTACACGATTTTGAAAGTAAGGGAGAGGGCCATGAGTAGAGGAGTTCTGGTAGTTGTTTCCGGTTTTTCCGGAGCAGGGAAAGGCACCATTATGAAAAGCCTGATGGCGAAATATGACAATTATGCATTGTCTGTGTCTGCCACCACAAGAAACCCCAGGCCAGGGGAAGAGGACGGAAGAGAGTATTTTTTCCGTACCAGAGAAGAATTTGAAGAGATGATCCGTCAGGATCAGCTGATCGAATATGCCCAGTATGTTGAGAATTATTACGGCACACCTAAGGCCTATGTGGAAGAACAGCTTTCACAGGGTCGCGATGTGATCCTTGAGATCGAGATCCAGGGCGCACGCAAGATCAAGAAGAAATTCCCGGAGGCAGTGCTGGTATTTGTGACTGCACCTTCCATGGAAGTGTTAAGAGAGCGTCTTGTAGGAAGAGGCACGGAGACTGCAGAGGTGATCCACCAGCGTCTTGCCAGAGCAGCACAGGAAGCGGAAGGCGTGGACGAGTATGATTATGTTCTGGTAAATGACCAGCTTGATGAGGCAGTGGACAAACTTCACGGCATCATCCAGAGCGAGCATTTTTCCATGAAGAGAAATCTGGATTTTATCCATGAGATCCAGGCGCAGGCAGCCAGATTTACGGAAGAATAACTGGCGGCTTGTCTGGTTTTGGCAGCAGTACTGCCAGCAGATATCAATTTGTTAATTTAGGTTAGGAACATGTTCTTAATAGAGACAGGTTCCTTACCTTTATGATAAAATGTTACTACCAAGTAACGAGAAATTACGGCCCGAAGCATGCCAGGAAAGGTTCTCTGGTATTTACAGAAACTGGTTCCTGCACGCCGCGAAGGCCCTCAAATTTGAAAGGAGTATAGATATGATCCATCCATCTTATTCAGAATTAATCGAAGCAATCAATACAAACAACGAGGACGACGATGAAAGCATGGTGCTCAACAGCCGTTATTCCCTGATCCTTGCAACCAGCAAGCGTGCACGCCAGCTTATCGGTGGAGCAAAGCCTCTTGCAGATGATGTAAAGGGAAAGAAACCGCTTTCCATCGCCATCGACGAGTTATATCACGGAAAGGTTAAGATCCTTCCAGGACAGCACGAGGAAGAGGATTTAAGAGAGATCGCAGGCCTTGAGCCAGAGCAGGCGGCAGAGGAAGCTGCTGCAGAAGAAACAACAGCAGAGACTGTTTCCCAGGAGAGTGCAGAATAATATGAAATTATTGTTCATTTCCCTTGGATGTGATAAGAACCTGGTAGATTCTGAGGAAATGCTTGGAATGTTGGCAGCAGACGGACATCAGATCGTGGACGATGAAGATGAGGCAGAGGTGATTATTGTAAATACCTGCTGCTTCATTGGAGATGCCAAGGAAGAGAGTGTCGACACCATTCTCGAGATGGCAGAGAAGAAAAAGGCAGGAACTTGCAAGGTCCTGATCGTCACCGGATGCATGGCACAGCGTTACAAGAAAGAGATTTCAGAGGAAATACCGGAGGTGGATGCAATCCTTGGAACTACTTCCTACGGCGATATTATCAAAGCTGTTAAGGAAGCTGAGGCAGGCAGGCACTTCGAAGAATACAAGAGCATTGATTTCCTTCCCAATATTTCCGGCAAGCGTATGCTGACCACTGGCGGCCATTTTGCATATCTGAAGATTGCAGAGGGCTGTGACAAGCACTGTACGTACTGTATTATCCCCAAGCTCAGGGGAAGCTACCGAAGCGTTCCTATGGAGCAGCTGGTCAAGGAAGCACAGTCACTTGCTGAGCAGGGCGTGAAGGAATTGATTCTGGTTGCCCAGGAGACAACTCTTTACGGCAAGGACCTTTATGGAAAGAAATCCCTGCACGTGCTTTTGAAAGAGCTTTGCAAGATTAAAGGAATCCGCTGGATCCGTATTTTATACTGTTATCCGGAGGAGATTTATGATGAACTGATTCAGACCATGAAGGAGGAGAAGAAGATCTGCCATTATCTGGATCTTCCTATTCAGCATGCCAGCGACCGCGTACTGAAGCGCATGGGACGCCGCACCACCAAGCAGGAGCTGGTGGACATTATTGGCAAGCTGCGCTGTGAGATTCCGGATATTTTCCTTCGTACCAGTCTGATCAGCGGTTTCCCTGGAGAAACCCAGGAAGACCACGAAGAACTGATGGAGTTTGTGGACGAAATCGAGTTCGACCGCCTTGGTGTTTTCCCATATTCCGCAGAGGAGGATACCCCGGCAGCGACTATGGAGGATCAGATTCCCGAAGAAGTCAAGGAAGCCAGACGAGATGAGATCATGGAACTTCAGCAGGAGATTTCTCTGGAGAAGGGTGAGAATCGCGTAGGTCAGGTACTGACTGTTATGATCGAGGGCAAGGTGTCCGGCGAAAGTGCGTATATTGGACGTACTTATGGAGATGCGCCTAAGGTTGACGGTTATATTTTTGTACAGACAGGCGAACTTCTCATGACCGGAGATTTTGCAAGAGTACGGGTTACAGGTGCTCTGGAGTATGATTTGATAGGAGAGCTGGAGAATGAATACACCGAATAAGCTGACTGTTGCCAGAATGATTATGGTACCGTTTTTTGTATTATTTATTCTGACTGGATGGGGCGGGGAAGCCAACCGTTATATCTGTCTTGTTATTTTTGCTGCGGCAAGCATTACAGACTGGTTTGACGGCAAACTGGCACGTAAGTACAACCTGGTCACCAACTTTGGTAAATTTATGGATCCCCTTGCGGACAAGCTGCTTGTTTGTTCGGCTTTGATCTGCATGATCGAGCTGGACCGCCTGCCTGCATGGATGGTGATTGTTGTGATCGCAAGAGAATTTATTATCAGCGGATTCAGACTGATCGCAGCTGAGAACGGAGTGGTAATTGCCGCAAACTACTGGGGCAAATTTAAGACTGCTTCCCAGATGGTGATGATCATTCTGCTGATTCTGAATTTTGGCGGAATTTTTGAGATCCTGACCAATATTTTTATCTGGCTGTCACTGGCATTGACTGTGATTTCCCTGATCACCTATATTGTGCGGAATAAAAATGTGATTTCGATGCAGGAGTAATCAGGAACGTGCATCTAAGCGCATTCCGGCAGCCTGCAGGCTTCGTTTTATCTGCAGGACAGAGAGGTTAAATAAAAACACACATAAACATAAGATTTGAAAAAGCCGCAGTTTACCCAGTAAATCAGCGGCTTTTGAAATAATCACAAACAGAAAAGAGGGATACAGATGATTGCAGAACTTGTAGCAGTAGGAACCGAAATATTGCTTGGCAACATTGTAAATACCAACAGCGCTTATCTGTCTGAGCAGATGGCGCAGCTTGGACTGTCTGTTTATTATGAGACAGTGGTGGGAGATAATCATGACAGAATGAAAGCCGTGATTGCATCCGCACTGGACCGTTCAGATGTGGTAATCCTTTCTGGCGGCCTTGGACCTACTGAGGATGATCTGACCAAAGAGGTCTGCGCAGAGGTGATGGGACTGCCCCTTGAGGAGGATCCGCATTCCCGCAAGCGGATTGAGCGTTACATGAAGGAATATGAGAAAAATCACCCGGACAGACGGATCACAACCAACAATTACAAGCAGGCACAGGTACCAAAGGGGGCTCTTGTCATTGATAACCACAATGGTACGGCACCGGGACTGATCCTTGAAAAAGATGGCAAAACCGCTATCCTTCTTCCTGGACCGCCCAATGAGCTGATCCCTATGTTTGAGGAGTCTGTTTTCCCTTATCTTCGCAAGAAGCAGCCGGAGATCATCTGCTCCCAGGTTGTGAAGATCTGCGGAATCGGAGAGAGCCAGGTGGCTGCGGACATAGAGGATATGATCGAGGCACAGACCAATCCTACCCTTGCTCCATATGCAAAGACTGGAGAGGTTCATCTTCGGATTACCGCCAAGGGTGAGGATGAGAAGGAATGTAAAAAGCTGATCAAGCCGGTGGTAAGAGAACTGAAAAGACGTTTTGGCAAAAATATTTTTGCCCTTGAAGCTGAGAAGACCCTGGAGGAATCTGTTGTGGATATGCTGCGGGATCAGGGACTGACTCTGGCTCTTGCGGAGTCCTGTACAGGCGGTGCCATTGCGGCGCGTATTGTCAATGTTTCAGGAGCGTCTCAGGTATTTACTCACGGGTTTGTTACTTACAGCAACCGTGCCAAGAGAAAATGTCTGGGCGTGAAGAAGTCCACTTTGAAGACAGAAGGTGCAGTTTCCGCTAAGTGTGCCAAGGAGATGGCAAAAGGCGGCTGTGCAAATTCAGATGCAGATATCTGCCTTTCCATTACAGGACTTGCAGGTCCTGACGGCGGAAC
>CAVJRB010000084.1:0-3011 GCA_963651655.1 bacterium
GTCTTGGGGTGTGCAGATTTTTGCTTAAGCCTTCCAAGCTGGAGGAAATCGAGGAGGCTCTTGCCGTGATGGCAGAGAACCTGAAGAAAAAGGGTGTGGCTTCCCATGAGGAGAGTCAGGAAGAGAACAGCGCAGGAAGCTTTATTGTGAAAAATGCCCTTGCTTATATGGAAGAGCATTACAATGAGAAGCTGACGCTGGCTCTGGTTGCGGAAAAAACCTATGTAAGCCAGTGGCATTTGAGTAAGCTTCTGAATAAACATGAGAACCGGAATTTCTCCGAGATCCTGAATCAGATCCGGGTGGAGCATGCCAAAGAGCTTCTGAAGGAAATGCAGCTTCGCATTGTTGATATTTCAGAAATGGTAGGCTTCACAGATGTGGCTCATTTTTCCAGGGTGTTCAAGAAAATGGAGGGAATTTCTGCCAATGAATATCGAAATACAAGGCTTTGAAGCTTTTTTATAAATGTACAGAAAACATCGAAAAGTCTAAAAATTGTATGAAATCATTCCGCCTTCGGTTGACAAGTCTGCCATACTCTGTAATAATAATGGAGAACAAAAAGTGGAGAACTGGCATGGCGGATTCTGAACTTTCGCTGTACTGGTTCCGTTTTGTGGGAGGAATATATTATGAAAAAACGTTACCTGATTCTGACGGCACTTCTGGTAACTGCCATGGCAGCAGCCGGATGCGGAAAGAAGAAAACAGAAGAGACCCCGCAGGAGGCACAGGTGACTGTGGCACCTGCTGAGAATACAGATACAGCAAACAGTGACGAAGGTGCACTGGTAGACATGCAGAAGTCGGAGGACAGTGACATTAAGAATGTGATCGGTGATAAGACCACTACAGCATCCAAGCTGATCATTGTCAATGGAACCGGCTCTGACATTGCAGGCATTTATGTGCGCCCGACCTCAGACGATGATGATGAATGGGGTGATGAGCTGGTTAAGGGACTGTTTACCCTGAAGTCCGGCGACAAAGCGCTTTATTACTATGATAAGAATGTGAAGGATGCGGATGGCAAGACCGTGACGAGCTTTGATATCCGCATTGTATATGCAGATGACAGCCTGACAGACTGCTATTTCCGCAAGCTTCCTCTTACAACCATCACACAGATTACCCTGAAGATGGATGGAAGCGGAGATGACGCGATCCCGTATGCGACTTATCTCACTGCATCCAGCAAGAAGGAGACTTCTACTCTGAATGAGGTGAAGAAGCGCCTGGGACTGGATGACAGCAGCAACAGTGATGAGGAGGACAATGAGACTCCGGATCCGACCGCTACACCGGTTCCGGACAGCACGGCAGATCCGACAGCGACACCGACTCCGGACAGTCCGGCAGCAGATCCGACAGCGACACCGACTCCGGATAATACAGACAATAATAACGGCCCTACTGCAGACCAGGCGAAGGCATTTATCGGCCAGCCTCTTTCCAGTCTGATCGCAGCTCTTGGTGAGGCCAATGGAAGCGACTATGAGAATGAGCCGGAGACAGGTGAGACCGGCTATCATTATTACGATACTTTCACAGTTTCTACTACAGTAGATGAAAGCGGCAACGAAGTTGTTGCAGGTGTTTGGTAATTCATTAAGATATCGAGAATTGCGGGAGCTGCTTTGCAGCGGAGCAATTCGTGGATATCAAGTTAGGGGCAAAAGACCTTTTGACCCTAACATCATTATTAAAATATAAGGCAGGACAAAAGAATGGAAATGAAAAGAGTATTATTAAAATTAAGCGGAGAGGCTCTTGCAGGCCCGAAGAAAACAGGATTTGACGAGGCAACGGTTCTGGCTGTAGCCAAGCAGATCAAGGCAATTTCTGATGAAGGCGTACAGATTGGAATCGTGATTGGCGGCGGAAACTTCTGGAGAGGACGTACCAGCGAGACCATCGACCGCAATAAGGCAGACCAGATCGGAATGCTTGCAACCATTATGAACTGTATCTACGTGTCTGACCTTTGCAGATATACCGGAATGCAGACTGAGATCTACACTCCGTTTGCGTGCGGCGCATTTACCAAGCTGTATTCCAAGGACAGCGTGGAGGAGAGCTTTGCACAGGGCAAGCTGGTATTCTTTGCCGGCGGTACCGGACATCCGTATTTCTCCACAGATACCGCTACCGTTCTTCGTGCAGTTGAGATCGAAGCAGATGCCATCCTTCTTGCCAAGGCTGTTGACGGTATCTATGACAGCGACCCGAAGGTGAATCCAAATGCAGTGAAATATGACGAGATCTCCATCCAGGAGGTTGTTGACAAGAAGCTTGCAGCCATGGACCTGACCGCATCTATTATGTGCCTGGAGCAGAAGATGCCGATGCTGGTATTTGCCCTTGACGAGGAAGACAGCATTATCAACACCGTTCACGGCAAATTTACAGGAACTAAGGTGACTGTATAATCGGAGAATTGCGGGAACTGCTTTGCAGCGGAGCAATTCGTGGATATCAAGTTAGGATTACGAAAATATTTTAGAGGGAGATTAAATACATGGATGAAAGAATTCAGAAGTATGAAAAGAAAATGAAAAAAACACTGGCAAGCCTTGAGGCAGAGCTGGCTACGATCCGTGCAGGACGTGCCAACCCGCACATTCTGGACAAGCTGGCCGTAGACTATTACGGAAGCCCAACACCTCTTCAGCAGGTTGCCAACATTACCGTTCCGGAAGCACGTATGATCCAGATCCAGCCATGGGAATCCAGCCTGATCAAGGGAATCGAGAAAGCAATCCTTACCTCTGACCTGGGCCTGAACCCGAACAACGATGGTAAAGTGATCCGCCTTATTTTCCCGGAGCTTACAGAGGAGCGCCGTAAAGATCTTGTAAAGGATATCAAGAAAAAAGGCGAAGCTGCCAAGGTTGCAGTCCGCAACATCCGCCGTGATGCCAACGATGCATACAAGAAACTGAAAAAAGAAGAGGATGTATCCGAGGACGAGATCAAAGAACTGGAAGACAAGATCCAGAAGCTTACAG
>CAVJRB010000085.1:0-3242 GCA_963651655.1 bacterium
ATTCTTTTTTATAACAAGATCCAGATTTTTAGCAGTAATTAATTCGCTCATCTAATTCACATCCCCATTTCGTTTCGGCTGACGCAAGACAACAATTTATCAGGCTGTGCACTCTTAATAATAAATTGCACATAAATCAATAACATCAAGGAGCAATTCATACTGTTTCTTAGCTATATCGCTCATTTCATGCCCCAGCGGTGCATTTTGAGAATACACAGTTGCTGCCGCAAGCTTTGTCGGAACCGTATGGTACAACAGCAAATCTTCTACCGTCATGTTAAGTACTTTCAGTATTTTCTGCAAATGACGGTCAAATGAACGCTTATTATCTATGCTGCCATTCAGCAGCTTATCAAGTGTTGGCCGTGAAATATCTGTTTTTGCTGCAAAGGATACTTTTGTATAACCCCTATCTCTGATACAATCTTTTAACTTTGAAGCCACCAGACTTCTCTGTTCAAACAATTCATCAAACTTCATTATGATGACCTCCCTTTCTTTTTCTCATTCTTATTATATTCGGAAAAAGAAAACTCATCAATAGAGATGTAAAATATTTTTTTACATTTTAGTGTTTATTTATAAAAGCCTTTTTATTTTACATTTTCTCCAGCTTCACCCGGAAAGAGATGGTCCGGGGCGTCGCCATTCCGTCGAAAAGAATGGCGTAGGCACTTTTCTCTGTATCTACATCTACGATAGTTCCCGGGCCGAAAATTTTGTGCTGGATTTTCTGGCCTATGGGGTAATGGAATGGGGCTTCGTCGGTGAGAAGGTAGCGGCTGCTCAGTTCAATGTATTCCCGTGCTTCTTTGATCAGCCCTTCTTCTGGCTTCCGGTCGTATTCCAGAAGATTCTGGTCAATGTCCAGGATAAATCTGGAAGGATAGCGTGGGGAGCCGTCCAGATTTCGTCCTTTGGCTTCTGAAAGATACAGGCGCTTCTTCGCTCTGGTCATAGCTACAAATGCCAGCCTGCGCTCCTCTTCCATTCCCTCTCTTGTCTTGGTCTTCCTGGATGGGAAAATGCCCTCATTCATACCGCACAGGAATACATAGGGAAATTCCAGTCCCTTGGAGGTGTGTACGGTCATCAGCTTCACCTTGTCATGCTCCGGCTGTGCATCGCTGTTGGAGAAAAGGGCAACGTGAGCTAGATAATGTTCCAGCATAGCCTCCTCCCCACAGGTGGTCTCGTACTCGTAAACAGACTGCTTCAGTTCTGCCAGATTGTCCAGTCTCTCCTGATTTCCTTCTGTGCGCAGCATTCTCTCATACCCAGACAGATCCAGCACAGCAGAAAGGATCTCTGATACCGGGCGATCCTGGTAATTTGCTGCAAAGCCTTCGATCAGCTGGACAAATTCCCCAGCTTTGGTTCCCTTGAAAATATCCTGATCCAGATTCCGGCAAAGCGCTTCATACAGACTGCAGGAATTCTCTCCGGCATACTCCTGAATAAACTTCATACGCCTCTCTCCCAAATTTCTCTTGGGAACATTGGCGATGCGAAGAAATGACAGGTCATCCTTGTAGGCGATCATCCTCAGATAGCTAAGAGCGTCCTTGATCTCCATGCGCCCGAAAAACTGTACTCCGCTGTAAATGGTATAGGGAATTTCTTCCTTGAGAAACACCTGCTCGATGCTTCTGGTCAGGTAATGAGCCCGGTATAATATGGTAATATCTTTGTAAGGAACCCCATTTTCCTTCAGCTTCTTAATCTGTTCTGCCATCCACAGGGCTTCCTTCTCCTGGTTCTCCCCATGACAGCAGAGCACGGAGCCGCCTGAGGGAAGTGTGGGAATCAGATCCTTTTTCATGCGGAGAAGATTCTTGCTGATCAGGGAGTTAGCTGCCCGCAGAATCTCAGGTGTAGAGCGGTAATTTTCCATCATCATAATGGTCTGTACATCTGGAAAATTCCGGTGAAAATCCAGAAGGTACTTCACATTGGCGCCGCGCCAGGTATAAATGGTCTGGTCCGGGTCTCCCACAATAAACAGGTTTTTGTGATAGCCGCACAAAACGCACATCAGGCGGTACTGCAGGTCATCAATGTCCTGGAACTCATCGATCATAATGTATTCCAGGCGTTTCTGCCATTTTTGTTTGATTTCTTCGTTGTTTTCAAAAATGTATAAGGTAAATTTGATAAGATCGTTATAATCCAGGCCGAAGCATTTCTTCTCCTGGTACAGATAGCCGTAAAAAATAATGTCCGATGCCTCTGTGGCCTGCATATATTTCTCGTAAATCTGGTCAATGGACATGGTGATCATATCCTGATAATACTCCGGCTCCTTATAAAGCTTGCGGATCTCGATCATGTCCCTGGCATTGGAAAAGGTCATATTCCGAAGAGTCAGGCCACGCTCCTCATAGATGATTTTCAGCATGGAATCAATGTCGGAGTTGTCAAGTACCAGAAAGCTCTTGGGATACTGGACTGCATAGCTCTCCTCCTGCAGGACGGATACGCAGAAGCCGTGGAAGGTATTGATATATCCGGTGTCATTGTCCCCGGTAAGATTGTGGATTCTCTGGCGCATCTCATTGGCAGATTTGTTGGTAAAGGTGACGCACAGAATGTTTCCAGGCAGAATTCCGATCTCATTTACCAGAAAGGCAAACCTGTGGGAAAGTGCCCTGGTTTTACCGGAACCGGCACCGGCAATGACACGTATATATCCTTCTGTAGCGGTTACCGCCTCTGTCTGTGATTGATTTAATCTGTCCAGAATGTCCATTTTCGTTCCTCCGTGATGTGAGATTGCGTCAAAAAACAAAGTCTATTAAAAAAAGAAAGTCAGAGCGTGCAAATTGTGAGAATCATTTTTCAAACAGTTTTTCTTAATTTCGATGTATCAGTAAACTGTAAATGTTCTTTTAGTATAACATTCTGCGGCGCCATATGCAACCATATGTTCGATTTTATATTTAAATTCTTGCTTTACAAACAGCTGGATTTACCATACTATGGTTATAACAGGCTATCAGAGCTAACGTCTTTCCTGCTGCTCTGGCGGCACAAAATTTTCGGATTATCATAAACTTAAGGAGAACCCTCATATGAAAGAAAAATTATACACCATTCCTCTGATGGACGCCTTCAAGGCGGATGACGAATGCCCTTTCTGCTTTGTGGAGCGGCAACTGGAACAGCACACTATGGACTTTGTCCTCGGGGCCGGAGCCTCTTATATGGAAGATGATGTGCGTGCGGAAACGGATAAAATG
>CAVJRB010000086.1:0-12345 GCA_963651655.1 bacterium
GTACCCTCTTTCTCTTAATATTCAGCAATTTATTTTCATAAAAATCCGGCTTATAAATTATTCAGCCTCATCCTCAGCTGCATCTTCTGTTTCTGCATCAGCAGCTTCTTCTGTATCTGCATTCTCATCTTCTGCGTCTTTGCTGTCTTCATCTCCAAGACAAAGCATATCTGCAACTCCATACTGCTCTGCCAGCTTGTCGATCTCGCCGTCCTCGTACAGCTTCATAACCTCTGCCCATACCGTATCACGGAGTTCTTCATTTCCTTTGGCAAAGCCGATGCCGTACTGCTCGCTCTGGATTGGCTCGTCAAGGATCTTGTATTTGCCCTCTTCTCTCTGAGCCAGCTGGTATTTGGCAACACCGATATCAACTGCAACTGCGTCAGCTGCTCCGGAATCAATGTTCATAAATGCGGTATTGTAATCCGGGTTCTCAGTAAGGGAACCGAAGCTGTCTGTCAGGTCTTTGTTATCATCGCTGTTCAGCGCATCCAGTGCTGCGGAAGCTGCCTGAACCACTACGTTCTTGCCAGCCAGATCTGCAAGAGTATCAATTCCGGAATCGGAAGCCACTACCATAACCTGCTCATTGTTCAGATATGGATCAGACCAGGTGTAGTCGTCCTCACGTCCGTTGATGGTAAAGCCATTCCAGATGCAGTCGATGTTTCCGGAATTCAGCTCCATGTCCTTGGAATCCCAGTTGATCGGCTTCTTCACAAGCTCCCAGCCAAGATTGTCGCATACCTTCTGTGCGATATCCAGGTCAAATCCAACATACTCACCGTTCTCATCCATATATCCAAATGGCGGGTACTCTGCATCAAATCCAACAGTCAGTGTCTTGCTGTCTGCATCTGCATAAACAGTCACACCGGAACACACACCTGCTGCCATCAGGGCACTCATCATAATCGCCAGCATTCTCTTCTTCATAATATCTATCCTCCTGAAAGTTGTCATCAAAGTAATTTTAGTACGTTTTCACGCTACCATGCTAAAGCATGTTTGTATGGTAGCATACGAAAGCGTTTCTGTCAACACATTTTTGATGCCAGGGTACAAAGTTCTAAAAGAAAAAAGCACAGATCCATCATGAACCTGTGCTCCTGTGATACTCCCCTGTTAATTTTTCCAGCATTTCGTCCGTCCTGCCTGGTCTGATGCTGATCTCTTTTTTCTGGGAAAACTGATCCAGCGCATCCTTCAAAGCAGCCTTCACCTCAGAAGAAACATTTAACTCCTTCAGCTTCTTCTCATACTCCTCCGGCTTCTTTACGCTTCTGTACGCAAGCAGGTAGCAGATCAGTTCCCTGTCGCTGCTCTCTGTAAGGAATGCCTCCCAGAAGCATTCCACTGCCTTCTCCATCTGGAAAAGATAGCTGTACGCGCATCCCAGATTGTGCCAGATGCTCATGGTAAGCCCCGGCTTCACCTGCTCCAGCCCCTCTTTCTTAAGAAGCTGCTGGTAAACCTTGATGGCACTGACGTACATTTTGTTTGCCACCAGCGCATCTCCCTTTTGCTTCTGGCGAAGAAGAGGCGCCTCCTGGTCCAGCTTTGCCAGCTTCACATTCAGAGCCTTCAGCTCATCATAGGTAAGATAATTGATCTCCTTAAAAATGGGATAAAGCACATCCTCAATACTTGCAAACTTGCCAAGATGGGGACGAAGCTTGGCTGCCAGCCTTGGCAGATCCAGTTCCTCGCTGATCCAGGTACATAAGCCCTCATTCATAACAGAGGAATCCACCAGATACAGGTTATGGTACAGATAGTAGCAAAGCTCTTCCAGTGAATAAATATTCGTGCTGATGTTCTCCACAAAATAGGGCTTTTCGGCCTTTTTTGTCTGACATAAAATATATCCGCTCATGTTCCTGCCTCCTTTACCACTCTACCAGTTCATCCCAGACCTTGCCGCTTGACGGGAACATCTCCCCAAAGCCCAGGTCCTTTACCTGAACACGGCAGCGCTTCTGTGATACATACGCAAGGGAAAGAGACAGTCTTGTGGTCTTATTCGGACGCTCCGGCAATCCCGGCAGTCCCATGATCACCTTCTTTTTCTGCTTCTCGCCGAAGGTTCCTACCACAAAAACAAGCTCTGTGGTATCATCCAGAATCAGCTCGCAGCTGGCCTTACACTCATACCAGTTCTTTCCGGCTTCAATAAGAGGATAATAGGCAGGCGCACCCATCACCCGCATATCCATGCCAATGTCTTTCAGAACCAGTGCCGGGCTCATATAACGGTAGCCCTTAAGGATCTTATCCTCCATCCGCTCTTTTCCGGCAGCGCAGGCACCCTTTGCGAAAAGGTTGTTGCCGTAATAGACTTTTCTTCTCTGCATGCAAAGGCTTCCGATGGACTTCTTCGCCCACTTGGGATCAAAGCCGTATCCTGTGATCTGAATGCTGGAAAAAAGCCCGGTTCCCAAAGTTTCCTTTATGAAATCCCGGTAAGCCTCATCTCTGGCCTCCACAGCCTTCTCTCTTTCCTCCTCATCCGCTGTGAGGGAGGGAAGCGTAGTCACCTTAGGCTCCTCCAGGCGCACCAGTACCGGTCTGGTACCGCCGTCCATGGTCAGCTGGCGGAACTCCACCTCATCCTGGTGAAAGGAGTACCAGCCAATGCTTCGGTTCCAGGTCTCCCTTTTCTGAGTCAGGGAATAATAATAGAAACACTCCCCATGATCCATCAGCATATACTGGTTCTTGCCAAATCCAATGTCCTGGCAGGCTTTTTCCATATTTTTTACCTGTGTATCCTCAAGTTCAGGACTTGTGATCACCAGGCATTTGGTATTTTTCACAACGTCTGTCACACCCAGGAATTTCAGCATTCCCCGAAGAAAAACGCCCAGCAGCTCCCAGGGCTCTACCTGCTCCCCAAGAAGCTGCACGCTGTCTTCTTTTTTGCAGGCCTCATACAGGTCATCCACCAGCTGGCCGCCTTTTTCCCGTGCGAAATACACAGCTTCCACGCCGATGGTATATTCCTTTTGCTCTCCCCTTCTGCAGATACAGGTGGGGACTTCATATTCCTCAGTTCCAACCTTCATGGACACCGAGCAGGGTTCCTCCCCTTTCCGGTCATAATAGCAGATCTGGGAATAGTCTTTTCCAAAATCAATTCCTATGATCAAATCACGAATTTCGTTCATATATTCAGTCCTCTTTTGTAATGACAAACATTTCTTTCACATACTGTTCCTGGCGAAGGTATTTCTTCAGTCCCTTTTTGACCTCTTCGCTCTTATCCAGCTTCCGTGCCGACAAAATCTGATTGATCATCTGATATTTGCTGAACGGCGTGCCCTCCACTTTACTCATGCTAAGCACCCGCTCCGGTGATTTCTTTGTCTGTCCGTCACATTCCTCACAGAAATAGTAGTGCAGAGTCTCTCCATAAAACATGGTAAATGTCTTGGTGAAAATACCCTCATATACGTTTTTGAGAGGCTCTGTCTTATATTCCAGTCCTCTTCCAAGTCCGGTATCCAATGCATACACCAGCATCACTTTTGCATCCGGGCTGGTATGATACTCCACGCAGGTCTTGTCATCCATCTGATAAAGGCTGAGCAGCTCCGGGGCAAGCCTGTGGAAGAAGGAAAATACCATTCCCTTGTCCATACATTCTTTCAGAAGCTCCCTCTCAAGAGAAAGAAGCGCCTCGTTTCTGCCCTTCTCTTTGGAAAGCTCCCGGAACAAAGCCAGATGGCACACCGGATCTACCGCCCATTTCTGCATATATGCATTCACAAGACAGTTTTTCACAAAGGGGCTCATCACATATTCTTTCACAAAAATTCCATAGGAAACATGGGTCAGATATCCGCTTACGATCCACTCTCTTCCGGAATGGCGGATATAGGATTCCAGCACATGCTCCCCTTCCTTGCGGTAATCCGTTGTAAACATGAGAAGCTGAAGGATCTTCTCCTCCACATCATAGGTATCCATCTCAAAACCGCAGGCACTTTTCCAGATGGACAGGGTTTCATCCACTGGTCCGAAGCGGTACTTCATCAGATAATTGAGAATAACCTCATCATAAAAACCGTTTCTGTATACATCCGAAGCCAGCGCCAGAAGCTCTTCATCCTCAAGCAGATCACAGCGGACGATCATCCGGCTTGCCAGCTTAAGAAGGCTTCTCATATCCACGCCCTCGTAGCCGAACTCCTCCACAATAGCAAGTGCCTGTGAGAAAAGTCCTCTGCTGATCAGCACCTCCAGAAGCTTCTGTCTGTCCACACGGGCATATTCCCGGTAATCCATCTTCTTCAGATAGTCATCCAGGTCTTCTCCGTATACATGCTCTGCATAATAATCCAGGATCCTGCGGCGTACCTTCTGCTTGTACTCCTGGCAGAATGCATCAGACTGCACCAGTCTCTGGAAAATATCCAGGTTGTTTCCGTCAAGCTCATGGCTCTCGCAGTAGTGAAGGAGCACGCCTGGCTCTGTCACCCCAAGGTCCAGAACCTTTCTCACTGCAGACTCCTCGTCCATCACCTTTTTCAGGCTGTAATCCACAGTAGCACTGTATCTGCGCTGCTTGTCATCCTGGAAAAGAATGGCCGCGTCTGAGGTATAGATTCTTGGATAAGCCACGCCCTGCACGCAGGTATAAATCTCTTCCTGCTCCATCTGGCTGTGGCGTACGATCACATAGCGGACCTTTTTGTCCTCAAAATACAGGCGGTGGGTAAACATCTTCTGTGCGATCAGATCTCCCGCTTCTTTTGTCCGCGGCTCCATAAGGAATTCCTGATAAAGGGCCGCATAACTCTCGTTCATTTTGCCCTCAGAAAGCTTCTTCTTCGCAAAATCCTGCATGCTCTGCATATAGCGCTCGTATGCGGCAGGCTCCTTCTCCTTATTGGCCGCAATGCAGGAATAGATAAAGGCACGTTTGGAATCTCCCAGGGAATCACTGTTGTAGGTGAAATACATCAGAAGAGCCTTGGGAAGCTCGATTCTTCGGGAGGTATCCATGGTCTCCACATAGTATTCATAAAGTCTGGTCAGGCGCAGCCCATGCTCCACTGCCAGGGAAAACCAGCGGAAATATTCCGGCTTTCTGGGATTTCCCTTCATCACATATTTGCAGATGGCTTCCAGGGTATCGTCAGAAGGATACTGGTCGTATCCCCTGGCCATTGCCTGATAAATGCTCTCGTTATAGTCTTTCTCATATCCGGAAAGATATGCAAGACGCATGACAAGCTCTTCCGTGAGAAGGTTCCGTCTTGCTGCAAAACGGAACACCTGTCCCCAGAAGCTGCTCAGACGATGAAGCAAAGTCATGTCCTTACAGATAATCTTCCACGCTTCCAGATAAAGGAACGGACTTCTGCATCCCTTGTCAAACTGCTCTTCCAGCACGAACAGGGCCTTGGACGGGGTCTCCTTGTAGGCCGGATCCAGCTTCAGAAGGATCCACAGAAGGAGGAAGCTGTCGCTTTTCTGCATGTAGAAATTGCGGATTCTGGAAAGGGCATGTACCTTGTCCTTGTATAATCCGGTAAGGGTGCACAGATACAAATAAATTCCTGCAAATTCCAGATCGTCCCTTGTATAGGATTTGTCCTCGTAGCTCTCAAGAAGTGCGCGGGCTTCCTCATGGTGGTTCTCCAGATAAAGAAGAAAGGCCTCGTACATCTGATATTCCGGATATTCACAGCCGGACTGGTGCAGCTGGTTCAAAATATAATGGCTGCTTGCACACCAGGTGGAAAAGTCCATCCAGCCATTTGCCCCTGGATTGTCTTTTCCTTCCAGATTGCTTGCCTTAGCGGTTTCATAGCAAAGATAAGACAGGCTGTCCCGCAGAAGGTCCAGCTTGCACTTCTTCTGATTCAGACGGATATCCACGTCAAGCTTGCCGCTGGTAGAGGCAACGATGGTGTAAACCAGCTCCTGATAAGGGCTCTTTACCACAATTTTACCAAACTGGTTTCCCGTTCCCAGCTTCTCCTTATGAAGCAGGTATTCTACCTCATAATGGCTGCCGATGAAATCCTCATCTGTCACAACCTTCCGTGGAATCTCCAGGAAATCTCCTGTAGCTTCCACATCAAGGCGCAGATGTCCCCATCCGCTTCTCTGTATATAGAAGGATTCCTTCACTGAATCCTTAAGTTCATAATATTCCTTGCCCACTTCCCTGGCGCTGATGGTAACTTTCTCTTTTTTGCCGGCGGCAATGAGAAACTCCTCCAGGTGCTGGTAAGTTACAGGCTGTCTGGATAATCCCTGGTAAAGAGTCTGGATTCTCTCATCCTCACCTTCAAGAATTCTGGCAAAGCTTGGATCCTTAAAGATGCGGAATGCTTCCTTAAAATCATCCTTTGCCACCTGCACAAAGGCGTCCAGATTCTCCACCACGCCTGTAAAGCTGCGGATCTCTTCTTTCTCAATCTCTATTTCAAAGGGAATACGGGCTTCCCCCACATTGGTGGTAAAGCACAGCCAGCCCTTCAGGCATTCCCCTGGAACAAGGCCTACCGTATCCACGCCAAAAGGAAGCCGTACCGTTGTCCCGGAAATATGATCCATCCCCGGCACTACACGGCGGCTTGACGAGGTGACGAATCCGCGTATCCTGCGGTTATCCTCGGTTCCTACGTACACCTCGCCTCTTTTGGTCTCACCAGCCTTCATGGTCATGGTGATCTTCTCTTTGGAAAAAAGAAGCGGCGGCTGTTCATATTCAAAATTTCCACTTAAAAGCTGTTCGATCTTTTTTTTCAAAATCATTCACCTTACGTCTTTCGTTTTCTTTCGACTCTTTCATTATTATAATGATTTTACCCTCTCATTTCAATGTTAATTCGAAAAAAGAATTCCATCAGGCACTTAGAGCCTGTATTTTTCATAGACTATATAGAAATCCCCTTTGAGGTAGCGATTTGAAGACTTTTTTGAAACCTTTGACAATGGCCGAGGAGCAGCATTATCTTCAGCAGTACCAAAGGGGCGATATGGAAGCAAAAACCATTCTCATTGAGCGTAATCTGCGGCTTGTTGCCCATGTAGTAAAAAAATATCAGGGAGCAGATGTGGAGCTTGACGACCTGATCTCCATCGGCACCATCGGCCTGATGAAGGCAATTTCCACCTTTGACCCAGGTAAAACCACCAGGCTTTCCACCTATGCAGCCAGATGCATCGACAATGAACTGCTGATGATGTTCCGCACCAGGAAAAAGCATTCCAGAGAGGTCTCCCTGTATGAGCCCATCGGAACGGACAAAGAGGGCAACGAGATCAGTCTTCTGGACGTGATGGAAGGTCCTGCCGTGGATGTGGTGGAGGAATATTCCACACGGGAGAGCATCCGCCATGTGCTTGGCTCCATGAAAACCGTTCTCACGGAAAAAGAATATGAGGTGATCTGCTGCCGCTTCGGTCTTTTTGGCAAAAGAGAACAGACGCAGAGGGAAATTGCCCGCCACCTTCACATCAGCCGCTCCTACGTCTCCAGAATCGAAAAAAACGCCCTGCATAAGCTGCGGACGCTTTTCCCTGAATCATAATTTACGCTTCACTGCGGCGGAGAATATCATAAACCTGGACACCGCCGCCAAGATCTACAAACAGCTTCTGCTGCGGATGGGGAGCGCTCTCTACGGAATTGCCCTCCTCATCATAGATCGCCTTCACGGTCACCACCACATTGGCTCCGTCTGGCTTCATGATCTCGATGGTCTCTCCCACAGTGAACTTATTTCTCTGTGTGATCTGAACATATCCTCTCTCGTCAATTGCTTCCGCAAAGCCAAGATAGGTGTATCCCTTCTCGTAGGTATTGTTGTCATAGATCTGGGCTTCCTGATTCGGCTTGCCATAGAAGAAGCCGGTAGTAAACTTCCGGTAGGTACAGCCTGCGATCTGCTCCTGATACCAGGACATATTGGCCTGGTATTTGGCCGGATCCTCCAGATAGTCGTCAATAGCCTTCCGGTAGGTGCGGGCAACCGTGGCAACATAAAGGGCTGTTTTCATGCGGCCCTCAATTTTCAGGCTGTCGATTCCGCTGGTAAGCACATCATCCATATGCTCGATCATGCAAAGATCCTTGGAGTTGAAAATATAGGTGCCCCGCTCATTCTCATAAACCGGCATGTACTCCCCTGGCCTTGACTCTTCCACAATGGAATATTTCCAGCGGCAGGGATGGGTACAGGCGCCCTGGTTGGCATCTCTTCCTACAAGGAAGTTGCTGAGCAGGCAGCGTCCGGAATAGGAAATGCACATGGCGCCGTGAATAAAGGTCTCGATCTCCATATCCTCCGGAATATGGGCACGGATCTGACGGATCTCCTCCAGGGAAAGCTCCCTGGCACTGACCACTCTCTTGGCTCCAAGCTTGTACCAGAAACGGTAGGTCTCATAATTGGTGTTGTTGGCCTGGGTGCTGATATGGCGCTCAATCTCCGGACAGATTTCCTTGGCGTAGGTAAAAATACCGGGATCTGCGATGATCAGGGCATCCGGCTTCAGTTCCTTTAATTCTTTCAGGTATTCCCTTACGCCCTCAAGGTCATAGTTGTGCGCCAGAATATTCACGGTCACATAGACCTTCACACCGTGCTCATGGGCAAATGCAATTCCCTGTGCCATCTCTTCCTTTGAAAAATTACGGGCTTTGGCGCGAAGACCGAAAGCCTCTCCTCCAATATAAACAGCGTCTGCTCCGAAAACAGTGGCAATCTTCAGAACCTCAAGACTGCTTGCCGGAACTAATAATTCTGGTTTACGCATACGACTCCTCTTTCTTTACGCTGATGGCTGCTCCGTCTCCCAATGGAAGAATGGAGGTTTCCAAAAGCGGATTGTGTTTCAGTTCATACAGATACTGGCGCATCCGCTTGTAAATAGTGCGGTTGCGTCGCTCTACAAGATAATGGGATTCGATAATATCCCCTTCCTGGAGAACATTATCAGAAACAAGAATGCTGCCCTTATGCATTAAACGAAGCACATCCGGCAGCCAGTGAATATACTGCCCTTTGGCAGCATCCATAAAAATGAAATCATAGGTTCCGTCCAGCTTTCCAAGGATCTCGGTTGCATCCCCGGTAAGCAGACTGATCTGGGATTCCCTTCCTGCCTTTCGGAAATTCTCCCTGGCAATAGGAATCCTTTTCTCATAATTCTCAATGGTGGTGATCTTCAGGTCCGCAGGGCCGTATTCACACATCAGAAGTGTGGAAAAGCCCACTGCAGTGCCCACCTCCAGGATGGTCTGCGGGCGGGTAGCTGCAAGGAACATTTTAAGGAAGCTCTGCATCTCCTTGCGGATGATGGGAACACGGTCTAAAAGAGCCTCCCTTTCCAGTTCTTCCAGAAAAGAAGTATTTCCCATATCAAGAGAATTGATGTAAGTGCGCATCCTTTCTTCTACGATCACTGGCCGGACTCTCCTTCCCCTGCTGCGGTATCCGCTGCACCATCAGATGAAGCATCGCTGCCGGTATCTGCAGCAGCATCTGTACCGTCATCTGAAGAAACGCCTGCCTGCTCCTCATCTCCTGCAAGGATTCCCATAATACGGGTAGGTGTGTATGCAGTGCTGAGAAGATAGGTGCCAGCCTTCATCTGACCCTTGTATGTAGAAAGCTTCTCCTGTGCAAAAAATACCAGGCTGTCCTGGATCAGTCCTTTGCTTTTCAGGATCTTGGCTACATCGTAAGTGGAAGCCCCATCTGGAATCACTACCGTTACTTCCTGACCTGCTCCCGGACTTACTGCCTGCTGGTTGAACACATCATAGCCAAACTGATAAGCAGATTTGCCCAGCCAGAAGATCAAAAGTGCCACGCAGACGTAAAAAGCGGTACGGAATACTCCGCTGGCAAGAAAAAGCCCCGCCTTTCCCACCTGATCTCTTGTATTACCCATGTTTCCTCCTTTATTTTCCAGTCAGCTGCCCAAATGGCGGACAGTTATAACTCCGGGACATCCAGCTCGATTCCCTCTGTAAGTGACTTGCAGATCCTCTGCATAAGCTTGCAAAGAGCCAGCTCTGCATCGAGAAAGGCATTGACAAGAGGATCGCTTCTTAATTCCCTTGATTCTCTGTTGAGCTGTTCCGTTACCCGGAACAGCTCGTCTCTGTTTGCTTCATTCTGTAATCTGAAATTGTTGGCCCGAAAAGCATTCACACGTTCCATAAGACCCGGATCCTGCTCTACAAGGGCTTTGTATTTCATAAATTCCTGATATTCTTCACTATTCTGTACAGCTGCCAAAAGGGCATCTATACAGTCTTTGATCTCATTCATTGCTGCCTCCGCTTACGCCTCCATAATGATCGGAAGGATCATTGGGCTTCTCTTGGTGCGTTTCCATACATAATCGCTAAGCGCGTCCTTCACTGCTGCCTTGATCTTGCTCCAGTCTGTGATGCCTTTTTCCAGACAGCCGTCAAGAGCCTGCTCTACCACTTCTCTTGCGTGATCCATCAGGTCCTCAGACTCTCTTACATAGACAAAGCCTCGGGATACAATATCCGGTCCTGCCAGTACCACATTGCTGTGTCTCTCCAGAGTCATGACAACGATCATGATGCCGTCCTCTGCAAGATGCTGTCTGTCGCGAAGTACGATATTTCCTACGTCTCCAACGCCAAGACCGTCTACCAGGATGGCTCCTGTATGAACAGAACCGATTACAGCAGCGCTGTGCTCATCCATCTCCAGAACATTTCCGGATTTCAGGATGAAAATGTTGTCATTGGAATAGCCAAGCTCTTCTACTACATGCTTCTGTGCAGTCAGATGGCGGTATTCACCGTGAACCGGGATGGCGTATTTCGGCTTCACAAGGGAGTAGATCAGCTTGATCTCTTCCTGGCAGGCATGTCCGGATACGTGTGCATCCTGGAAAATAACCTTGGCACCCTTCATGGAAAGCTCGTTGATTACCTTGGAAACAGCCTTCTCATTGCCTGGGATTGGATGAGAGCTGAAAATAATGGCATCGTTTGGCTTGATGGTAATCTTCTTGTGGATGCTTGCTGCCATACGGGAAAGTGCTGCCATGGACTCACCCTGGCTTCCGGTTGTGATCAGTACCAGCTGATCATCCGGATAATTCTTCACCTGGTCGATCTCGATCAGGGTCTGATCCGGAATGCGAAGATATCCAAGCTCTGCCGCTGTGGTGATAACGTTCACCATGCTGCGGCCCTCCACCGCTACCTTGCGGCCGAAGCGGTATGCTGTATTGATGATCTGCTGCACACGGTCTACATTGGACGCGAAGGTGGCAATGATAATACGTGCAGTCTTATATTCATTGAAAAGGTTGTCAAATACATGTCCTACTGTACGCTCAGACATGGTAAAGCCCGGACGCTCTGCATTGGTAGAATCACACATAACAGCCAGAACACCCTTGCGGCCGATTTCTGCAAAACGCTGCAGGTCAATGGCATCACCGAATACAGGTGTATAATCTACCTTGAAGTCTCCTGTATGCACTACGATTCCAACCGGGGAATAAATAGCCAGTGCAGACGCATCCTGGATACTGTGGTTGGTCTTAATAAACTCGATGGCAAAATCACCAAGGTTGATCACCTGACCGTGTTTTACCTCTTTTAATTTGGTGCTCTTGGTCAGATTATGCTCTTTCAGCTTGTTGTTAATAAGAGCCAGGGTCAGCTTTGTGGAATAGATCGGCACGTTGACTTCCTTCAGTACATAAGGAAGGGCTCCGATATGATCCTCATGACCGTGGGTGATCACAAATCCTTTGACCTTGGAAATGTTCTCTTTCAAGTAGGTAACATCCGGAATGACAAGGTCGATTCCCAGCATGTCATCTTCCGGGAAGGAAAGTCCGCAGTCCACTACTACTATACTATCTTCGTACTCGAAAGCTGTAATATTCATTCCGATCTGTTCCAGACCGCCAAGCGGAATGATCTTTAATTTGGAACCATTGTTGTTTCTGCGCGGTCTCTTTAAGGAAGGCTTCACCTGACTGCGAAGCTGAGGCTTGTAGCTTGTATTCTTAACAGGTCTCTCCTGGCCTGTAAACTTCTGTCCGTCTTTTTTCGGCTGTGCCTTATATCTGTAATTTTTGTGTCTGAAATTCTGTTTTCTTGTACCGTTTGTGGCAGCCGGATTCTTTGGCCCGCTGCTGTTCATTTCATTTTCCGTCTTCAATCAATCCATCCTCCATTTTTGCGCACTTTGCCCTCTAACCTCACGTACAAAAGCAAAGCGTCTTTATTTTGTTACGGCGTAAGGAGCATTCGTCCTGGCTGCATCATTCTCACATCTCAAGATCCACGTCATCCAGCATCTGTTCAAATAC
>CAVJRB010000087.1:0-5510 GCA_963651655.1 bacterium
GGAAAGACTCTCTGGAGGAATTCATGAAAGAAAAGATGGAGGGCTAAGATGGGCGCGAAGAAAGAAACTACAAAAGAGAAAAAGAAGATCAGCCTGACCAGTATGATCTTTATTGCACTGATCGCCGGTGCCATTACAGGAATGGTGCTTCATTATCTGGTGCCGGATGGCAGCATCAAAAATGATGTGATCGTGGAAGGCGTCCTTTATGTGCTGGGACAGGGCTTTATCCGCCTTATGAAAATGCTGGTTGTTCCCCTGGTATTCTGTTCCCTGGTCTGCGGAAGCATGGCCATTGGAGATACCAAGAAGCTGGGAAATGTAGGCGGCAAGATCTTAGTGTTCTATCTGATCACTACAGCAGTTGCGGTTGCCGTTGCCCTTGGAATCGGAAGCCTTTTAAGACCGGGTATCGGACTTGATATGAGCAAAATCCAGGTAAATGCTTCTGATATTGAGACCATGGAGTCCACTTCCCTGGTGCAGACTCTTCTGAATATTATTCCGGATAATCCTTTTAAAGCTCTGGCTAACGGGGAGATGCTTCAGGTAATCGTGTTTGCCCTGGTCGTTGGCGTGATCCTTGCCAAGCTTGGAGAGCGGGCAGAGGTGGTTGCCAACTTTATCAGCCAGTTTAATGACATTATGATGGAAATGACCATGATGGTTATGAGCCTGGCTCCCATCGGTGTATTCAGCCTGATCGCAAGAACCTTTGCCAATATTGGTTTCAGCGCCTTTGTTCCGCTGGCCAAGTATATGATCGCGGTTTTGATCGCACTGGCAATCCAGTGTTTTGGTGTATATCAGATCTTGCTGAAGCTGTTTACCGGCCTGAACCCCATCAAGTTTATTAAGAAGTTTTTCCCGGTTATGGCGTTTGCTTTTTCCACGGCGACTTCCAATGCGACCATTCCGCTGTCCATCGATACTCTGCATAAGAAGATGGGTGTTTCCAAGAAGATTTCTTCTTTCACCATTCCTCTTGGTGCGACCATTAACATGGATGGTACTTCCATCATGCAGGGTGTGGCGGTTATGTTTGCGGCGCAGGCCTTTGGAATCCATCTGACTCCAATGGATTATGTGACCGTTATCGGTACGGCGACCCTGGCTTCTATTGGTACAGCAGGTATTCCAAGCGTTGGTCTTGTAACTTTGACTATGGTATTTAATTCTGTTGGTCTTCCAGTGGAGGCAATCGGTATTATTATGGGTATTGACCGTATTCTGGATATGGCCAGAACAGCGGTTAATATTACAGGAGATGCGGTTTGTACTACCATTGTGGCCAGTCAGAATGGAGCGGTGGACCGCGAAGTGTTTAATAAAGCTGAATAAAATTAAAAAATATGGTGTGCATGTGCGGGGAAAACTCGCGGGTGCACACCCTTTTTGTTTTTAGAGAGAGGTACAAAGAATCTGTTTTGACAAATCTATTGGCTGGATTCTAGATCCTGTTTGGCATTTTTACAAATAAACAGTATATAACACTTGACAACAGTTATAAACTGTTATATAGTGTTTGCATAAGGAGGAGCTATATGAGGATTATTATTAATCATTCGTCCATGGAGCCTATTTATGAGCAGATTACAGATCAGATCAAGGCGATGATCATTGACGGAAGTTTACAGGAAGAAGAGATGCTTCCCTCTGTGCGGGCACTGGCCAAGGAATTGAAGATCAGTGCCCTGACAGTGAAGAAGGCTTATGATTTTCTGGAGGAAGAGGGCTTCGTGGTTACCGTCCATGGGAAAGGAAGCTTTATTGCCAAGAATAATCAGGGGCTTCTGATGGAGGAACGGAAGCGGGAGATTGAAGGCGAACTGGAAGGCGTGATCCGGAAGGCGCGTATCAGCGGACTTACCGATGAAGAGATCCGGGAGCTGTTCGAACTTATTATGGAGGATTAGAGATGGTGCTGAGTTTAAAGAATTTGCAGAAGAGTTATCCGGGATTTTCCCTGGATGTGAGCATGGAGATAAAGGAAGGGCAGATCACCGGTCTGATCGGGGCCAATGGAGCGGGGAAGTCTACCACGTTTAAGGCAATTCTGGGACTGATCTATCCGGATGGGGGAGAGATCCTTATTTTAGGTAAGAAGCCAGAGGAGATCACCGTGAAGGAGAAGGCACAGATTGGCGTGGCTCTTTCGGACAGCGGATTTTCCGAATGCATGAACGTGAAGCAGATCGTACATGTTCTGGAGAATACCTATGAGAAATTTGACCGGGCTGCTTTTGAGAAGCGCTGCCGGGATTTTTCGGTTCCGATGGATAAGAAGCTGAAGGAATTTTCCACTGGAATGCGTGCGAAGTTAAAGGTTCTGATCGCCACCAGCTTTTCTGCCAGGCTTTTGATTCTGGATGAACCCACTGCGGGGCTGGATGTGGTGGCAAGGGACAGCATTCTGGAATTGCTGCGGGAATACATGGAGACGGATGGACGGAGCATTCTGATCAGCTCCCATATTTCTTCGGATCTGGAGAATCTTTGTGACGATATCTATATGATCCACAAGGGGAAAATCGTGCTTCATGAGAATACAGATGTGCTGCTGGATGAATACGGCCTGATCAAGGCAGATGAGAAGCAGTATGAGGCTCTTGACAAGGCGCATATTCTCCGGGTGAAGAAGGAACATTACGGCTACAGCTGTCTCACAGATGAGAAAGCATTTTATATGGAGAATTATCCGGGACTTACAGTAGAGCGGGGGTCTGTGGATGAGGTGATTACCATGATGGTGAAGGGGGAAGCGTTATGAAAGGTTTGGCAACAAAGGATTTGGAGTTTATAAAGGGGAATGCAAAGGCAATGGTCATTTATCTGCTTTGTCAGTACATCTTCCGGTCCATCCTTTCTCATTGGTTATGTTTCCATTTTTGCAGCAACGATGGCGTGGAATACCATTGGAAATGATGATATGAATAACAGCATGGCGTACATCTTTACCCTGCCTTTTTGCAGAAAGGACTATGTGAAAGAGAAGTATCTGTTTGGTACAGGGATGGTCTTTCTGATGTGGGGAATGGCAGTTCTCATTGCCTGCGGTGTGAGTGCTTTGGGTTATCGCACGGCTTCTTTTGAAGAGCTGGCAGGAGCTTCGGCTGCAGGAATTTTTCTTGCTGTTTTTGTCATTGCGGTGATGTTTCCCATTCAGATGAAATATGGCAGCAATGCAGGCAGGATTGCACTGCTGACTCTGGTATTTGGGGCTATGGCTGTTGGATGGATCGGAGCGGAGATCTGTGACAGAATGCACATTGATCTTTCTTTTGTAAAAGATGCCTTTATGAAGATCCAAAATCTTGGAATTCCGGTACTGGTCATCCTTGTGGCAGTTCTTCTCTTGCTGATTCTTCTGATTTCCTGTACAATATCCATAAAGATTATGGAGAAAAAGGAGTACTGATCTTGGAATGAAGAAGAATCAGATTTTTATAAAATGCGGAACCGAATATAAAGAGATGACGAAAGAAATGCTGGAGGCCTGTGACCTGGCAGGGGAGATTCGGAAGAAATTTTTGGATATTCGCAGGAATGATAGCAGAAAGGCTGAGAATTTCTGCTGCGCAGAGCGCCAGCAAGGGCAGAAAGTCTGTATGCATGCAAAGCAGCTGACGGAAACTGCTGTAAAGAAAGAATCTGGCAGCGAATCACAGGCATCTGGCTCTGACTGGCAGAATATGCGCATCGGCATCAAGCCCAACCTGGTGGCGCCCATAGAGGCATACTGGGGCGGCACCACCCACCCGGAGGTGGTAGCTGGAATCATAGAGTACCTTCAGGAAAAAGGATTTTCCAATCTGGTGATCATGGAAGGCTCCTGGGTTGGGGATAAAACAGAAGAAGCCTATGAGGTCTGCGGATTCCGTTCCCTTTGCGAGACCTATCAGGTCCCCTTCCTGGATATGCAGAAGGAAAAAGGGGTTCCGGTAGCGTGCGGAGACATGAACTTAAATATCTGCAAAAGCGTTTTGGATGTGGATTTCCTCATCAACGTTCCTGTGCTGAAGGGCCATTGCCAGACCAAGATCACCTGCGCCCTGAAGAATATGAAAGGTCTTTTACCCAATTCGGAGAAGCGCAGATTTCATGCCCTGGGTCTTCATGATCCCATTGCCCACCTTGGGCTTGGCATCCATCAGGATTTTATTGTGGTGGACAACATCTGCGGGGATCTGGATTTCGAAGACGGTGGAAATCCGGTGGAGATGAACCGGATTCTGGCTGGCATGGATCCGGTGCTCATGGATGCCTATGTGTGCGACATGATGCACTACCAGGTGGAAGAAGTGCCCTATATTGTGAAAGCCGCAGCTCTTGGAGTTGGCTGTGGGGATGTGGGTCAGGCAGAAATCCACATCTGTGGAGAGGACGCAGGAAAACCGATTCCAAGATCACGGAAAGTAGTGGAGCTTGCAGACGCCGTGGAGGAAGTGGAATCCTGCAGCGCCTGCTACGGCAACCTGATCCCTGCACTGGACCAGCTGAAGCAGGAAGGCCTTCTTGAGGGGCTGAACACAAGAATCTGCATCGGCCAGGGCTACCGAAACAAAAGCGGCCTCCTTGGCGTCGGCCACTGCACCCGCGCCTTCACCCACCACCTGAACGGCTGCCCACCGACGGAAGAGGAGATTTATGCATTTTTAAAAAGCTATATTACGGAAAAATAATTTCAGCCCCGCAAATTTGCGGGGCTGTTCTCATGTTTATTGGTATGTATGGTTTAAGGAGGAGTCCTTTTTACAGAAGCTTCTTCACCATCTCCACGATCTGTTCCTTGGAAACAGTGCTGCTGTTGATGCACAGGTCATACTGGAGCATATCCAGCCAGTTGGTGTCTGTGAAGTATTCGTAGTAAGCGCGGCGATCCTTGTCTGTGCGCTTCACCATCTTGCG
Source organism: bacterium (assembly GCA_963651655.1). GTDB lineage: Bacteria > Bacillota > Clostridia > Lachnospirales > Lachnospiraceae > Blautia_A. The sequence goes on from CAVJRB010000087.1 coordinate 4,909, forward strand.
CACGCTCTTTTCCTCACGTCCGGTGCGGGCCATTACCGTTTTCACACGGTCCTCGAAAGGTGCGTAGACAAACAGGCTTACATGTTTATCCTTGCAGTCCCGGAGGATATAGTTGCCGCAGCGTCCTACAATGACGCAGTCCTCTTTTTCTGCTGCTTCCAGAATAAACTTCTTCTGCAGATCATAAAGCACATCATTCATAGGAACAAAGTGATACTCCGGATTCATCTGAAGCTCATAATCCACCGGATAAAGCCACTGGCTGGCTTTCTTCTCGTCTACTCTGGCAAACTCATCAAAGGGGATATTTTTCTCCTTGCTTGCCATTTCGATCAGTTCCTTGTCATAGAACTTAAATCCCAGTTCCTCAGCAAGAGCCTTTCCAATAATACGTCCGTTGCTTCCAAACATACGATTGATGGTTATGATACGTTTACTCATAAACGCCGCCTCCTTTTGTGGTGGATTGTAATGGCAGGAAACGGTGTATTGTTGTCCCGTTCCTGTGAAATTTTTTGATAAAAACAGGTACAAGCTCGTGCTTTTTCTGTTCTTTTCCATATTATAACATAATTATTTGAAAATTTCCATATATTTTGCAT
>CAVJRB010000088.1:0-3093 GCA_963651655.1 bacterium
TCAAGGGAGGATTCGTATATATTGTTATAATTTACAACTTTATTCCTGTCACCGCATACAACAATCAGACTGTTGGATGATAAATTATCATTTGTGTATTCACTGATAAATTTTGGATTTACCACCGGGTCCTTCTGTTCTACAGTAATATGATCAGACTCATCTGCATATCTCTGAAGCAGGTTGCTGATGGTTTCGTCCTCACTTCCGCTCTGGGCAATCTGATATATGGTCACATCTTTGTCCAGATCCTTCAGCATTGCTTTCGTTTCATCTCCGATTGTATAAAGTTTTTCGGAGCTGATATCAAGCTGGGTGTATTTAGAAGGAAGATTTCCAACTATCATATTTATAACAATAATGATAGCAATGAATACAACAATCATAATAGAACTGTAGCTTCCGTTTTTCAGATACTTTTTGTTAATTGTATCTTTAAACTTTTTTCTTTGTTTTTTGCTATTATTGTTATTGTTTTCTGTCTTTTCTATATTTTCTACATTCTCTTCGTTTATGTTGTTATTGTTATTATTTTTCTTACTAAAAAACATTTCTTCCCACCTCCTTAATTCCAGCGTCTCTTCAGTATTGTCTGCATGGTAAGGAATATGCAGATTGTAATTACAGATACAAAGTACAAGACTCCAGTCACATCGAAAATACTGTTTGTGAAATTTTCAAAGTGAGAGCTTAAATTAAATACTTCAAGCACTTTCTGGATTCCGCCTTCAAACACACTGGATTTTACTACATAAATAATCACCAGCACAGCCTCTCCAGCTACACAAATGATACCTGAGATCACTGCATTTTTGATCATGCTATAAATCAGAAGGCTCAGTGCAATGATCAGAAGTCCAAATGTTACGCATGTGGACATTGCGGTCTGTGAAAAGAAGGATGAAATACCGTTCATCATATAAAATGCAAACAAAAATACAAAGGTCAGAACCGCAGCAATTACCTGGCTCTCAGTGATTGCTGAAAAAAATACGCCGATTGCAATGTTTGCACAGCCCAGAAGGAAAAATCCAAGGAGTGCTGTGTATGCAGATCCAAAAGCTACTGTTCCGAACTTTGACATAAGCAGCGGATAAGTTGCCAGAACTGCAACAGGAATTGCATAAATGGTAACAAGTGCCAGATATTTTCCCATTACAATGCCGAACACAGATACCGGAGAGGTCAGCAGCAGCTGATCGGTTTTCTGTTTTCTTTCTTCAGCAAGTACACGCATGGTCAGGATCGGCACTGCGATCAGGAACACAAAGGTCATCGCATTTAATGTGTATTCAAATTTTGGATATGCTGCTGTAAGCTGATATGCGGAGAAATAAATTCCCGCAATAAGCAGTACAAAAAACATAAACAGATATCCAACCATAGAAGTCAGGTAGCTTTTCAGCTCCCTTTTATAAATAGCAAGCATGGTTTACTCTTCCTCCTTTTCCTCATCGGATCCGTTTTCTTCTGCTTCACTTTCCGGCTTTCCTGAATTCTTTTTCTCTGGATTTTTATCTTTTTTCTCACTTTCTGTAAGTTCAAGGAAAATCTCCTCCAGAGATACTTTCTTAGACTGCATTTCAAGGATCGGACAGTCAGCATTTACCATGCTGTAGAATACTTTTTCACGTACATCCATATTCTCCTCTGTGCCCACTGTAACGCTGTATACGCCTTCTTCTGTGCTCTTTGTATCTTTCTTAACCGCAACCTCTTTCACGCCTTCTACGCTCTCTAAAGCGGCTCTGATGGTGTCTTTCTGGCCCTTGACAAGAAGGTTCAGGTTGTTGGAGCCTGCTGCCAGTTTTCCAAGATTCTCAGGTGTATCGCTGGCTACCAGCTTTCCGTGGGAAATAATCAGTACGTAATCACAAATTGCGCTGACTTCGGAAAGAATATGGGAGCTTAAGATTACGGTGTGTTTCTTTTTCAGGCCTTTGATCAACTCTCGGATTTCGTTGATCTGTTTCGGGTCAAGGCCTACCGTTGGCTCATCCAGAATAATGACTTCCGGGTATCCAAGCACAGCCTGTGCAATACCAACCCTCTGTCTGTAACCTTTGGAAAGGTTTTTGATCAGACGGTTTTTCATGTCTGTGATTTTTACCATATCCATAATTTCTTCGATCATGGATGCTTTTTTATCTTTCGGAATTTTCTTCAGATCTGCAACGAATTTCAGATATTCCAGAACTGTCATATCAAAATAAAGAGGCGGCATTTCGGGTAAGTATCCGATACATTTTTTTGCCTCCTCAGGTTCTTCCAGAATATCATGACCGTCAATTACTACTGTTCCTTCGGTGGATGCAATATATCCAGTTATCATATTCATGGTTGTGGATTTTCCGGCGCCGTTAGGACCCAGAAATCCGTAAATCTTACCTTTCTCAATTTCAAAAGAAAGGTGGTCTACAGCGGTATGGTCGCCATAGCGTTTTACCAGATTTTTTACTTCAATCAAGTTTCTTTACCTCCTTCAAGTTGCAAGCATCAGGAGTATCCCTGACAACTTTCTATGATAATTCTATGTACAAACTGTGAGGAAATTTAGATGATTGTGTGAGAAAAGTGTGATTATTTTGTGTTGGAAATGTGTGCAAAAATGGTGCTGGAGATATCATCCCCAACACCATTTTTGTTTAATCTTTATCCTTTGGAAATCCTATATTTCCATTATTATTTTTATTCTGCCAGTGCAGCCAGCTTATATGGCTGAATTACTGCTTTCTGCGGACCATATGCATCAACGCCTTCATCATATCCCCACCAGGAAGACTGAGTCGGTTCAATCTGGCCTGTTGCAAGAAGGACATTACCCATTGTAGAATTATAATGGATTTCGATAGTATTTTCACCATCTACCAGATATTTGGAGATATCAGTTTTTGGAAGCTTCCAGTTAATACCACCTGTGTACTGGTCTTTACCCTCCTGGTCTTCTACAATAGAAGCCTTCTCCTTTGTAGGATTGGTGCTAATATCACCGCCTACTTTTTGTCCATTGATCCATACCTTCATAGTAGAAACCAGTGAATCCCCAAAATCAAGTACCGCACCATCAGCAACAGATGCATCCCAGTTAAATGT
>CAVJRB010000089.1:0-2628 GCA_963651655.1 bacterium
TGGTGGTGTGGCTTGGCATTTACCTGACAGGGCTTTGAATGAGGCACGTTTGAAAGGAGTACTATGGACGAACGTTTGAAGAAACAGATGGACTTTATCCTGGAAGTGGATAAGGTGAAAAATATTATGCGGCAGACCTATTTGGCAGACGGGAACCGCAAGGAGAATGACGCAGAGCATTCCTGGCATCTGGCGCTGATGGCAGTGCTTCTGAAGGAGTATGCGCCGGAAGAAGTGGATATGTCCAGGGTAATTCCCATGGTTCTGATCCACGACCTTGTGGAAATTGATGCCGGGGATACCTATGCCTATGACGATGACGGTGCAAAGACAAAGCGTGCCCGTGAGAAAAAAGGGGCAGACCGTATTTTCGGACTGCTTCCTGAGGATCAGGGCAAATGGCTCTATGATCTCTGGGAGGAATTCGAGGCCTACGAGACGCCGGAGGCTAAGTATGCTCACATGCTGGACAACAGCCAGCCGCTTTTCCTCAACGATGCCACAGACGGAATCAGCTGGGTAGAGCATGGGGTAAAGAAAAGCCAGATCTACAAGCGCAACAGCCGCACAGGGGAGGGCGCACCGAAGATCTGGGAATATATGCAGGAACTGATCGACAAGCATGTGGAAAAAGGACATGTGATCGGAGATATATAAAGAGAAAGTGAGGGAAAAATTTGGACGAATTATTAGTGGAGCGATACACTCTTGCCAGCGAGCGGGTTCGTGAAGTGATGGACGAGAAGCTGGTGCCGGAGCCGTACCAGGATTTCTTCCGAAAAACCGCAGCCTTTCTTTCCCAAACCGTACAGGTGATGAACGGAAGCGGGAAAGATTTATCCATGGAGGAATGGAAAAAACTGAATCACCAGCTGTATGAGGACATTCTTCCGGAAAATTACAAAACCAGCTACGGAAATCCGGTTTATGCCTGCGAGAAGCTTGGGGAATATGGAAAGGATCTTACCTTCCTCTATGCAGAGTTAAGAGGTGCTGTTGTTTTTGCCCATGAAAAAAGAATGTGGGATATGACTGTGCTTCTGGAGCTGTTTCTGGAAGTGTACGGGGCGTTTTCCCAGGAAGAGCTTCCAACAGAAGCAGAGCTTAAGGGAATTCTGTGCTCTTATATCAATGACTACTGCCAGGATATGATCGAGGAACGCACCCGGGCAAGCGTGGATCCACAGGTGGATTTTGCCGCAATGATTATTATGGATTCGGACCTTACGGATCTTCGCTACCTGTATCAGTTCGGAGAGTATATCACAGAAAATGAGCTTGGAGCAGCCCGTTTCCTGAACGGACTTTCCCAGGAAGAAATCGATGCCTGCGCAAGAACCTACACAGAGGGCTACCGCATGGGATTTGTCAACGGACGCAAGGATCTTAGTAAGAAGAAAACGGTGAACATCCGCTACAATCTTGGCTTTGAGCGCATGGTAAAGGCAGCTATTCTCCAGTTCGAGGAAATGGGATTAAAGCCTGTGATTTTCCGCTATGGAGTTCATGCGGTGAACAGACGGGGAATGCTGAGAATCGGCTATACAGGAGCTGTGGCCAATCCTCAGTTTGACTATGACCACCGCCAGGACAGCGCCCTTTACATGGACGCAGATTTTGTGCAGAGACGTCTTCGTGCGCTTCAGACCTCCTATGAGAAATATAAGGAGCTGGCAGCTGTTCATGCCGGACCTGCATGCATTGATGTATTTGGAGAAGCGCCGTTTAGTCCGGTGAGCGTGAAGGAAGCCTGGGAATATTCTGAGGCACAGCAGAAGCTGGAGATTGAGATGTCAAATGAGGCAGGACAGATCACCAACCGCTACATCAGAGGAGACGAGAGAAGCTTTACCATTATCGCATACCCGGTACCGGAGATCGGCGGCAATTATGAGGAGATTTTCCGCGAGATCGTGAAGATCAATACTCTGGATTACCAGCTGTATCAGAAAATCCAGCAGACCATCATTGATACCCTGGATACCTGCGAGTGGGTAGCGGTAAAGGGAAAAGGAAAAAATGAGACCGATCTGAAAATCCATCTTCATACGTTAAGTGATCCGAAGAAGGAAAGCAATTTCGAAAACTGTGTGGCAGATGTAAACATTCCGGTAGGAGAAGTGTTTACCTCTCCAGTTCTTGCAGGCACAAACGGACTGCTTCATGTATCCAAGGTATATCTGGAGGGACTGCAGTTTATTGACCTGAAGCTGGAATTTAAGGACGGCAAGATTGCGTCCTACTCCTGCGGAAACTTTGAGACAGAGGAAGAAAATAAGAAATACATTGAAGACAACATTCTGTTCCATCATCCAACTCTTCCCATGGGTGAATTTGCCATTGGAACCAATACCACAGCTTATGTGGCTGCAGAGAAATACGGCATTGCAGACAAGCTGCCGATTATGATCGCAGAGAAAATGGGCCCCCATTTTGCAGTAGGCGACACCTGCTACAGCTGGTCTGAGGATACCCCTGTGTTTAACCCGGATGGAAAAGAGATTATCGCAAGGGACAACGAGGTTTCCATTTTGCGTAAGGAAGATATGAGCAAGGCATATTTTGGCTGCCATACAGATATCACCATTCCTTATGACGAGCTGGGAAGCATCCGTGTTCTTGGAAAGA
>CAVJRB010000089.1:2638-5015 GCA_963651655.1 bacterium
GAATAAGCCTTTTGGAAACAAAAATAATTAGCACATCAAAAATTTTTCTTTGTGCCATTCGTATTGACAGAAAATAGGATTCTTAGTAGAATTTACCCGAATGGTCGTTCCATATAAGGGGATTTTTGCCCCTTACATCATTTTATAAAAGAGGAGAATATTATGCCAAAAGTAGGAATTGTAATGGGAAGCGATTCAGATATGCCGGTTATGAGCAAGGCGGCAGACATTCTGGAGAAGCTTGGAATTGATTACGAAATGCGTATTATCTCCGCACACAGAGAGCCAGATGTGTTCTTTGAGTATGCGAAGACAGCTGAGGAAAAAGGCTTTAAGGTGATCATTGCAGGTGCAGGCATGGCAGCACATCTGCCGGGAATGTGTGCGGCAATTTTCCCGATGCCGGTGATCGGAATTCCGATGCACACCACTTCCTTAGGCGGAAGAGATTCCCTGTATTCCATTGTACAGATGCCATCCGGAATCCCGGTTGCAACTGTTGCCATCAATGGCGGTGCAAATGCAGGCCTTCTTGCAGCCAAGATCCTTGCAACATCCGATCCGGAGCTTCTTGCACGCCTGAAGGCATACAGCCAGGAGCTGAAGGAGCAGGTGGAAGCCAAGGACGCAAGATTGCAGGAAGTTGGTCACAAAAATTATAAGTAATCTGATTTCAACGGATAAGCGATTGTCCGATGATTTTACCGAAATGAGGCAGCTGCAAAATAAGAGGCAGCTGTGAAAAACAGACAAATTCTGGGAGGAAAAAGACATGGATTACAAGAACGCGGGCGTTGATATTGAGGCAGGATACAAATCAGTAGAGTTAATGAAACAGCATATTGCAAAGACAATGAGACCGGAAGTACTTGGAGGAATCGGCGGATTCTCAGGTGCTTTTTCCATGAACAGCTTCAAGGACATGGAGGAGCCAACACTGGTTTCCGGTACAGACGGTGTAGGAACCAAGCTGAAGCTGGCATTTATTATGGACAAGCATGACACTGTGGGAATCGACTGTGTTGCAATGTGTGTAAATGATATTGCATGTGCAGGCGGAGAGCCTCTTTTCTTCCTTGACTATATTGCCTGTGGAAAGAACTATCCGGAGAAGATTGCTGAAATCGTAAAGGGCGTTGCAGAAGGCTGCAGCCAGTCAAGCGCAGCACTGATCGGCGGCGAGACAGCAGAAATGCCTGGATTTTATCCGGTAGACGAGTATGACCTGGCCGGCTTCGCAGTTGGCGTAGTAGATAAGAAAGACCTGATCACAGGAGAAAACTTAAATCCTGGAGATGTTCTCATCGGAATGGCATCCTCCGGCGTACACAGCAATGGATTCTCTCTTGTGCGCAAGGTTTTTGAGATGACAAAGGAATCCCTTGATACCTATTATGATGAACTTGGAACAACCCTTGGCGAGGCGCTGATCGCACCTACCAAGATTTACGTGAAGGCTCTTAAGAGCATTAAGGATGCAGGTGTGAAGATCCATGCATGCAGCCATATTACAGGCGGCGGCTTCTATGAGAACGTACCTCGTATGCTCAAAGAGGGCACAAGAGCTGTGATCAAGAAAGACAGCTATCCGGTACTTCCGATCTTCAAGCTTCTTGCAAAAACAGGAGACATTGAAGAGAAGATGATGTACAACACTTACAATATGGGACTTGGAATGGTTCTGGCTGTTGATCCTGCCGATGTGGATAAGACCATGGAAGCAATCAAGGCAGCAGGCGAGACTCCATATGTGGTAGGACATATTGAAGCAGGAGAAAAGGGAGTGACATTATGCTAAAGGTTGCTGTCCTGGTATCAGGAGGCGGTACCAACCTCCAGGCAATTCTGGATGCAGTTGACTCCGGTAAGATCACCAATGCCCAGGTATCCCTGGTAGTCAGCAACAATCCCAATGCCTATGCCCTTACAAGAGCGAAGAATCATGGAATCGAGGCGGTCTGTATTTCCCCAAAGGAATTTGAGAGCCGTGAGAAATTCCATGAGGCACTTCTGAAAAAATTACAGGAAAGCGGCGCAGAGCTGATCGTTCTCGCCGGATATCTTGTGGCAATTCCTCCGATGATCGTGGAGGCATTTCCAAATAAGATCATTAACATCCATCCGTCTTTGATCCCGTCCTTTTGCGGAGTTGGATATTATGGACTTCATGTGCATGAGGCAGCCTTAAAGCGGGGCGTGAAGGTAACCGGCGCCACCGTCCACTTTGTGGATACCGGCACAGATACCGGTCCGATCATTCTGCAAAAAGCAGTGAAGATCGAGCCTGACGATACGCCGGAGTCTCTTCAGAGAAGCGTCATGGAAAAAGCTGAGTGGAAAATTTTGCCTAAGGCCATCAATCTGATTGCCAATGGAA
>CAVJRB010000090.1:0-7235 GCA_963651655.1 bacterium
CATCCGCCAATGTAACCGCATCCGATCATTATCTGGCAGTCGCCATGCAGCCTCTTTTGCTGGCTGCTGTTGCAGATGGCTTCGGGGATGGACAGGAAAGTGCGGAAGCTGCAGCTGAGGGGACAGATACAGAACCTTCAGATGCAGGAAGCGAAGATTTTGGAATGGCAGATTCCGATATGGCAGATGGCAGCGAAGATCTTGGTGAGGATATAGGTGGGGATTCCACCTCTGCATCTGACTACTATGGAAAAACAGAGGATGACAGCGGATTCAGCAGCGATGCGTCTGCATCCGACCAGAATGGTTTTATTTCAGATGGAAATAACGTAGATCCTACTCAGGATGGAGATAATTCCCTGAATAAAAATGAAGGGTTTGTGGATGGAGACGAACCGTTCTATCAGACACTGGATTATGATACAGAACCCTTTATGGGAGAGGGAACCGAAGAGAATCCGTATCTGTATCTGTGTTCCAGCGCCAAGGGCAAGGTAACCGTGACAGGAGCCTTCCTCAATAAGATGGCAGGCTACAATGCAGACGGAACCATGCTCATTCATCCAGGTGGATACTGGTATCTTCTTGAGTTCCATCAGAACGATACCATTGCAGATTATGAGAACAGAAAGCAGTCCTGCACAGGCTATTACCTGATCGAGGGAAGCCTGCTCTCCAATCCGGTAGACCGTTTTGTAGAACTGGATTTTACACTGGAGGATGCCCTTCAGTATGATAATGGCAGCAGTGATGATCCGGAAATCCCGGACAATGGCGGCGGTGATAATACTGGAGGAAATACTTCCGCCCTGACCCGTGCAGAGGCGATCCGGATCCAGAAGAACAGGATTTCCAGTCTGGAGCTGGACGTTCAGGAGAGCGAGATCAGCATCAGCAAGCTTGAGAAGAAAGCAAGCAGACAGCTGATCACAAGCAAGCTTGACGGTATTGTGACTACAGTTGGGGATGCTGCCACAGGCACCAACTCGGAATCTGATTCTTTCCTGGCAGTAAAGAGCAAGGATGGCTATTATGTACAGGGAACTGTTAGTGAGCTTATGCTGGATCAGGTTCAGGAAGGCACCATGATCAGCTGCAGCTCCTACGGGGAATTTGGATATACCATGTTTGAGGCAGAAGTGGTTCAGGTGTCTGACTATGCAGTATCCGGAGATAACTATTATTATTACGGGGACACCAACCCCAATGTATCTTCCTATACCTTTACCGCCAAGATTACAGACGATACGGCGCAGGTAAGCGCAGGGGACTGGGTTGACATCCAGCTTGAGAATCAGGAACAGGCTTCAGAGGGAATTGTGCTTTCCAAGGCCTTTGTCCGTACGGAGGACGGAGTCAGCTATGTATATAAGGACGTAAACGGCGTCCTCAAGAAACAGATCGTCAAGGTGACGCAGAATGTAAACGGCGGCATGTATGTGCTGATTAACGGCGGATTATCCATGGAAGACAAGATTGCTTTCCCATATTCCAAAACGGCACAGGAAGGCGTGAAGACAAAAGAAGGCTCTCTGGATACGTTTATGGGATATGATTCCACCTCGTATTCAGGCATCGGTTAAGGAGGGATTTCATGTTTGAAAATATACGTCTGGCATTCCAGGGAATCTGGTCACACAAGATGAGATCTTTCCTTACAATGCTGGGTATTATCATCGGTATTGCATCCATTATTGCAATTGTGTCCACCATCAAGGGAACCAGTGAGCAGATCAAGGAGGATCTGATCGGTTCCGGCAACAATACGGTGAATATCACCCTTTCCCAGGGCGACAGCGCCTACAGCGCGGACTATTACAGCGACAGCTCTGTTGTTACCCCGCTTCTCAGCCAGGAGCTGAAGAACGAGGTTCTGAAAGCTGACCATGTTGTGAATGCAACCTTTTTCTACAGCAGAACAGATTACAACAGCAATGTTTACTATGAGAACAGCAGCTTTTCCGGCGGAAAGGTGTATGGCGTAGACAAGAATTATCTGGATACCTGCGGCTATCAGGTGCGCTCGGGAAGAGGCTTTGTACAGCAGGATTATGATGATTTCCGCAAGGTTGCGCTGGTGGACAGCTATGCGGCAGATACCATCTTTCCAGGAGAGAATCCGGTGGGAAAAATTATCGAGATCGGCTCTGAGCCCTTTACCGTTGTAGGGGTTATACGGCAGGCTTCCGACAGCCTTCCCAATATGGATTCTCCAAATGAATTTTACAATTACTATGAGAGCATTATGGGAACGGTGCTGATTCCAAATAAGTGCTGGGCAATCCCGTACAAATTTGATGAGCCGGAGAATGCCATTATCCGTGTGGACAGTACAGACAATATGAGTGCTGCTGGTTCCGCAGTTGCCAAGATTCTGAACAAATCCATCAGCAGTACAAACACGAACAGCAGCAGTAATCTGAAATACAAAGCGGATGATGTGATGCAGCGTGTGCAGGATCTTCAGAAACTAAGTGAGAGCACCAACTCCCAGCTGATCTGGATCGCGAGTATCTCCCTTCTGGTTGGAGGTATCGGTGTTATGAACATCATGCTGGTATCTGTAACTGAGCGTACCAAGGAGATTGGTCTTAAGAAGGCCATTGGGGCAAGGAAGAAGACCATTTTGAACCAGTTCCTTACAGAGGCGGCTGTACTTACCAGTGTAGGCGGTATTATCGGCGTCATCCTTGGAATCGGACTTTCCAAGGTGGTATCCAAGGTGGCGGGCTCGCCTACCGCCATTAGCGTTCCTGCTATTGTAGGTTCGGTAGTGTTCTCTATGCTCATTGGTATTATCTTCGGTCTGCTTCCATCTGTGAAGGCAGCCAACTTAAATCCGATTGACGCGCTGAGAAGTGAATAAATGTTAAACCTGTTATAAAAGAAGCAGTCAGAAATGTGAATGAGAGGATTCGTGTTCTGGCTGCTTCTTGTTTTTTAGCTTTTGCAGAACAGGAATGGGCCATGTTATAATATTTAGAGATTGGATAGAGATTCCTTTGTTAAAGTGGGGAATATAGAAATCTGTGTGGCGCTTCAAACAAGCTCCAGGCAGATTCCTGACAGAAACCTTAACAATGGAAGGAGATTTTTAATATGGGAAAATATAAAAAATGGAAGCAGCTGGTGTCTGTATCTACAGCCGCGTGCATGGCAATTGCCACAGTCGGCCTGACCGGATGCGGAGGCGGAAATGACAGTGGAAGCAGCCAGGCAGGGAATGAAAACGCAGAAAAAAAGGACGCATCTGGTTCCGGGGAGTCCAAGGCAATGGGACGTTATCTGGAAGAAGAACTGGCAGTGCCAAAGGACTGCATGGAAATTTCCGGCCTGCAGCTTCTGGAAGATGGAAGTATGGAAATGATCGCGCGAAATGGAGATGGCGTGCTGTGTCTGTACAAGTCAGCAGATCATGGAGCCACCTGGGATGAAGGCGTGACTCTTGCAAGTATTTTTGGACTGGATCCCAATGGGGAGATGTTTTATAAAGCAGCCCTGGGAAAAGATGGAAGCATTCTGGGCGGCGTATATATAGAGGATGAGGATGAAAATGGCCTGGGAACCATGGATTACTATTACTGTCCGGCTGGCGGTGAAGGTAGAAAGCTGGAATTGGAAAATGCAGCGGACGGTTTTGCCTGGGGAATGGCGATCGGTGCAAACGGGAATCTGTTTTTGCAGCTTTCAGGAAATGGAATTCTGGAGCTGAATCCAGCAGACGGCAGCGTCGTTCATGAGTATGAAAAAGGAGATTCTACAGATTATATGGGGGTTACTTCCCAGTATCTGATCGTAGTCTCAAATGGAGATGTCCATTATTATGATGTGGACACCGGCAAACCTGCAGAGGGTGGTGACGCTCTCACAGAACAGCTGAAAAAGACGCCCTCCAATCTGGAATTTGGAAATTCATCCGGTACTTCTTTGATGTTTATGGACGGAGATGAGGAAGGAACCGTATTTTATGTGGACAGCACCGGCCTGTATCGGTATGCTTTTGGGGGCAATGTGATCGAGCAGGTGATTGATGGAAGCCTGAATACCATTAGCTCTACGGATAAGGCTTTTGAAGATATGGTATTAGGCTCCGATGGAAAAATTTATATAGCAGAAATTGATTACAATTCCAGTACAATGTCTGGAAAGCTGTATTCCTATACGTATTCTGCAGATACTCCAACTGTGCCGGATACAGAGCTTACCATTTATTCTCTGGAGGATAATTCCAGCATTCGTCAGGCTGTAGCCATGTTCCAGAAGAAATATCCGGATATTTACCTGACTCTGGAAACGGGAATGTCCGGGGATGACGGCGTGACCCGTACAGACGCGCTGAAAACTCTGAATACAGAGATCATGGCTGGAAAAGGACCGGATATTCTGATCCTGGATGGAATTTCTTCTGAGACATATGTGGAGCAGGGAATGCTGGAGGATTTAAGCGGTATTCTAAAAGATGCGGGACTGCTTCCCAATATTGAAGAGGCGTATAAAAATGAGGATGGAAGCATTTATGAGATGCCTGTGAAATTTGGAATTCCTATGATCGAGGGAAAAAAAGAGGACGTAGATGCCGTGACGGACCTTACCTCTCTGGCAGATGTGGCGGAAAAACATAAAGAGGAATACGGGCTTTCCACAGAAACATTTTATAAGCTTCCTCTTGTGTATTCCATGTATCCGAAAGCATTTCTGGAACAGCTGGCAGATGATAATTCAGCAGCCTGGGTGAAGGAAGACGGAACTTTGGATCAAGAAAAGGTGAAAGAGTTCCTGGAGCAGGCCGGAAGAATTTATCAGGCTGCAAAGGATGGCGTTGAGGAATTAAAATCTGCTTATCCACAGGCCTTTGATGACGGACAGCAGGTAGAGTATGACAGGTCTTATGGCATCTCAGGGGAGGTCATAACGCTGCTTAGCGGGAACTGCAGCTTTGCTGTGGGCGGAGTTTATTCTCCTATGGATTTTGCGTATGTGACTTCTATGGCGGATACGGATTCTTCTCTGTCTTATGGACTTTGGAATGGACAGACTGCAAACTGCTTTATGCCGGTGAATAAGATTGGAATCAGCTCCAAAGCTTCCCAGAAAGAGGCGGCAGAGAAATTTGTACAGTATCTGTTTTCAGAAGAGGGACAGATGGTTTCCAGGAAGGAAGGCTTTCCTGTAGTGGAAAGTGTATATGATGGAGCGGATTACTGGGAACAGGGAGAAGAGGGAAAAATCCTGGGCAGCGGCTACAGCGGCAACAGTGAAACCGGCCAGGAAGTGGAATATAAGATCGTGTCTCCTTCTGCTGACAAAGTAGACGCACTAAAGCAGCTCGGAAAAACGCTGACCACTCCGATCCTGGATAATGCCATTATCACCAGTGCAATTAGTGAGGCTGGCGTGCGCTATCTGAACGGGGAAATTAATCTGGATGAGGCTGCAAATGCGGTGATCCAGCAGGTGAATCTGTATCTGGCAGAGTAAATTTGATCGTAATTAACAGGAAGGGGCGCTGCAGCGGGGGAGAAAGTACCAGCTGCAGCGCAGTATGGAGAGTATAAATGTTTAAAAAGCTGCACAGGCAAATGACAATATTTTCGGCATTGATCACAAACGGGATTCTGATTTTGATGGCAATTGCCAGTCTTGTGATTTTTGAGAGGGGACTTACCCGCAACAGCTATGAGAGGTTTTTGAATAATGGAAATTCCTGTGTAGCTTACCTGGAAACCCAGAGCGTGCTTTCCCACAAATGGATCCTGGAAGCCAAGCAGGAATATGGAGTGGAACTCCGAATTCTGAATAATGGGAAAAGGCTGTTTTTTGACAAGCTGAATGAGGAAAGCAGCTCCAATGCTTCTGAGGAAAATGACCGGAAAAGCTCTGTGGAAAATATGCTGGCGGAGGCTGCCAGAATCTCCAGGGAGGAGCAGGGGCTGGATGTAGAGTATACGGGAAGCGTTTCCCTTCCCAAAGAGGTTTATTTTGAGACAGCAGATTTTTATGCCTGTACGGCGCTGATCCCAAAGGGGAGCGGCGTGTTAAGCCTGGTATTGGTGTATCCCCTTGACGGATTGAAGGGACAGATTTTTCACCAGAGGATTTTGTGGGGAGGATTACTGCTGATCGCGGTGCTGGCACTGGTTGTGTTTTCCTGGTTTTTTACCGGGAAAATGCTGCGGCCCCTGGAAGAGAACCGGAAGAAGCAGACTCAGTTTATTGCTTCGGCCTCCCATGAACTGCGGTCACCGCTGGCTGTGATCTTATCAAGCGTTCAGGCTATAGAGGCGGACCCGGGAGAGTGCAGGTGCTTTCTTTTCACCATTAAAAGTGAGGGAACCAGGATGTCCCGGCTGATCGGGGATATGCTGGCGCTGGCAAATGCGGATAATAAGTCCTGGAGTATTATGAAGTCGCCCTGTGAACTGGATACCTTGCTTTTGGAGACGTATGAGAAGTATGAGCCGTTGCTTCGGGAAAAAGGAATTTCCATGAACGTGGAGCTTCCAGATGAGTCTCTTTCCCCGTGCAGATGCGATGGCGGACGAATCAGCCAGGTTCTGGGAATCCTTCTGGATAATGGGGCCAGCTATGTTCCTGCAGGTGGAAAAATCAGGATTGGCGTAGAAGAAAAGGAAAAATATTTTAGAATTTATGTGGAGGATAATGGGCCGGGGATTTCGGATGAGAATAAGGAAGCTGTGTTCCAGAGATTTTACCGGGCAGATTCTTCCAGGAAGGATAAGCAGCATTTTGGACTTGGGCTTTGCATTGCAAAGGAGATCGTGACTCTGCATCATGGAAGCATTCGGATTGAGGATACAAAGGGTGGGGGTACCACTTTTGTGATCCGGCTGCTGAAGTGAATGAGGATTTAGTATAAGGGCATCAGATTCTTAAGGCTGATGGCCGGATACAATGATGTAACAGAAGGAGTAGTTATGGATGTTCAGTTAGGATTTTTGGAGTCAGTTCTTGATCTTTTGGGGCTGGATCTGAGGTTTATTTTTGGAGGCATTGTGTTGGTCGGGGGTTCGATTTACTGGCTGTGCAGAAGGAAGATGCTGACGGTTAAGATTGGGATTGTCTTGGTGATTTTTTATTACTATTTAGCGGTTGTTTTGAGCCATATTGTGGGGATTCCTACCATAAAGGAATGGATGCGGCTGTCGTCTCTGGGAGAGTTTGTGTTTAACCCGAATATTAATCTGATTCCCTTTGCAGATGGACTTGGCATGGAG
>CAVJRB010000091.1:0-6654 GCA_963651655.1 bacterium
GTATACCATATTATTTTCCATAAAACCTTTCAGACATAGTTTGTTCATCAAATATTTATTGTTTTCCTACGGAAAAAGTGCTAAAATAGACTGGTATGTTAAACAAATTGTATAATATTACAGGAAAAGAAATCTGTCATATTCCACAATATGACATCTAAAAATATAGACAGGAGTTAAGAGCTAAATGAACATGTTTTCAAAAGTTTTCGGAACCCGCAGCCAGCGAGAAGTGAAGCGTATCATGCCTCTCGTTAAGAAAATCGAAGACCTGCGTCCCGAAATGCAGAAATTAACCGACGATGAACTTCGCGGCAAGACAAGAGAATATAAGAAGCGCCTGGAAGAAGGAGCAACACTGGATGACCTTCTGCCAGAGGCATTTGCGACCGTCCGTGAGGCTGCCAAGCGAGTACTTGGAATGGAGCACTTTGAGGTACAGCTGATCGGTGGTATCGTTCTTCATCAGGGACGTATCGCTGAGATGAAGACCGGTGAAGGTAAGACCCTGGTAGCCACACTTCCATCCTACCTGAATGCGCTGGAAGGCAAGGGTGTTCACGTTGTAACTGTCAATGATTACCTGGCTAAGCGTGATGCTGAGGAGATGGGACAGGTTCACAGATTCCTTGGACTTACCGTTGGCGTTGTACTGAACGATATGAAGCCGGAAGAGCGCCGTGCAGCATACAACTGCGACATTACTTATGTTACCAATAACGAGCTTGGATTTGATTACCTTCGTGATAACATGGTTATCTACAAGGAGCAGCTGGTACAGCGTGACCTTCACTACTGTATCATCGATGAGGTCGACTCCATCCTGATTGATGAGGCACGTACCCCTTTGATCATTTCCGGTCAGAGCGGCAAGTCCACCAAGCTGTATGAGGTCTGCGACATTCTTGCACAGCAGCTGGAGCGTGGAGAAGCCAGCCATGAGATGACCAAGATGGCAGCCATCATGGGCGAGGAAGTTATTGAGACCGGTGACTTCGTTGTAAATGAGAAAGACAAGATCGTCAACCTTACCGAGCAGGGTGTGAAGAAGGTTGAGAAATTCTTTAATATTGAGAACCTTGCTGATCCGGAGAACCTTGAGATCCAGCACAACATTATCCTTGCACTTCGTGCCCATAACCTGATGCACCGTGATCAGGATTACGTTGTAAAAGATGACGAGGTTATGATTGTCGATGAGTTTACCGGACGTATTATGCCGGGCCGCCGTTATTCTGACGGACTTCATCAGGCAATCGAGGCCAAGGAGCATGTTAAGGTAAAACGTGAGAGCAAGACTCTTGCAACCATCACCTTCCAGAACTTCTTCAACAAATACGATAAGAAAGGCGGTATGACCGGTACTGCCCTTACCGAGGAGAAAGAGTTCCGTGATATCTACGCAATGGACGTTGTTGAGATTCCTACCAACAAGCCTGTTCAGCGTAAGGATTTGGATGATGCGGTATACATGACCAAGAAGGAGAAATTCAACGCGGTTGTTCAGTCCGTTAAGGAAGCCCATGAGAAACAGCAGCCAGTTCTGGTTGGTACCATCACCATCGAGACTTCTGAGCTTCTCAGCCGTATGCTGAAGAGAGAGGGAATCCAGCACAACGTACTGAATGCCAAGTTCCATGAGCTTGAGGCTGAGATCGTAGCACAGGCTGGTCAGGCTGGTGCCGTTACCATCGCAACCAACATGGCAGGCCGTGGTACAGATATTAAGCTGGATGATGTGGCAAGAGCTGCCGGCGGTCTGAAGATTATCGGTACAGAGCGTCATGAGTCCAGACGTATTGATAACCAGCTCCGTGGACGTTCCGGACGTCAGGGAGATCCGGGAGAATCCCGTTTCTACATTTCCCTTGAGGATGACCTGATGCGTCTGTTCGGTTCCGAGCGTCTGATGAAGGTATTTACTTCCCTTGGAGTTGCAGAGAACGAGCAGATTGAGCACAAGATGCTTTCCAATGCAATCGAGAAGGCACAGGAGAAGATTGAGTTCAACAACTTTGGTATCCGTAAGAACCTTCTTGATTACGACCAGGTAAATAATGAGCAGCGTGAGATCATCTACAAGGAGCGCCGCCAGGTTCTTGATGGAGAGAACATGCGCGATGCCATCTACAAGATGATCACTGATATTGTAGACAATGCAGTGGATATGTGCTTCTCTGATGATGTGGATGCAGAAGAGTGGGATCTGAACGAGTTTAACACCGTTCTTCGCCAGATCATTCCAATCGAGTCTCTTACCCCTGAGAAAGTAAAGGGCAAGAAAAAGAACGAGATGAAGCATCTTATTAAGGAAGAGGCTGTGAAGCTTTACGAAGCTAAGGAGTCCGAGTTCCCGGAGCCGGAGCAGCTGCGTGAGCTTGAGCGTGTAATCCTTCTGAAGAGCATTGACAGCAAGTGGATGGATCACATTGATGACATGGAGATCCTTCGCCAGGGTATCGGTCTGACTGCTTATGGCCAGAGAGATCCGGTTGTTGAGTACAAGATGGCTGCATTCGATATGTTCAACAGCATGATTACTTCCATTCAGGAAGATACTGTGAGAATGCTGTATCATGTTCATGTTGAGCAGAAAATCGAGCGTGAGCAGGTTGCTAAGGTTACCGGAACCAACAAGGACGATTCCAGTGCCCGCAAGCCAGTTCAGCGTAAAGAGATCAAGGTTTACCCGAACGATCCGTGCCCATGCGGAAGCGGCAAGAAATACAAACAGTGCTGCGGCAGAAAAACCGCTAATGTTTAATTTCGTATAAAATAAAGAGCGAATTTCTGGAGAATAGATGGCTCTGGAAAGTCGCTCTTTTTATTTATTTAGATTCCCGGACGCGGTTTTACAATGTATATTCACCGCCGTGCGTCGCAACGTTCCACTGAGCTAGCTGGTAACTGCGACTAAGACGCTCGGGAGAGCCCTCTCGTCTAAGTCTTCGTAACCATCGGATCTCAGCTCCACTAAAAACGCTCCTGAAATGCACGGCTACATGAATATACATTGTAAAGCCGCTGGTTACTGGTAATGAGAATAGGAAAAAAGCAATTTACTAATTTACTGTAGTTGGCTGGGGGCGGAGCCGAATTGTTTTTTGTAGGCGCGAGAGAAGGTGGTGTAGTCGGAGAAGCCGCTGAACTGGGCTGCTTTTAAGACAGGGGTTCCCTCGGCGATTTGGGTACGGGCAAGAAGAAGGCGTTTGCTTACGATGTAGTTGTGGATGGTGTAGCCGGTTTCTTCTTTGAATTTGCGCATCATGTGGTACTTGCTGAGATAGTATTTTCGGGCAAGGGTTTCGATGGAGAGGTCTTCAGTCAGGTTGTGGTTGATGTAGCGGAGAAGCTCTTCAATCTGGGAGTCACTGCTGTAGGAGCGGGTATCGTAGATGTATTGCTTTTCCAGGAAAATACGGTTTACATAAACCATGAACTGGGTGAAAAGGGCAGTGCCAAGAAGATCACTTCCGAATTTTTCATCCTTCAGGGCAGCCTCCAGTTCGTAGAGCAGCTGCTTTAATTTCTCCTGAGTGCCAGAGTCCAGGCGGATCAGATTAAAGCTGCGGTCAATGGCTTTCTGGAAGCAGCGAAGCAGTTCAGCCTGGGCAAGATCGTCCCGGATCCACAGTACGAAACGCTCATAGGGAACGGAAAAATCAATCTCCGGTTTGTGGATGGCATGCCGGTTCACAAGAAGAATATCCCATGGTTTCAGATAATAGGATTTTCCCTCAATGTGGTAAGCTGCCTTGCCGGACAGAAAAATGATGACCTTGTGAAAATCATGATAATGGTAGGCAAAGGTGCGCTTGGTCTGATCCTTGATATGAAAAAGCCGGAACTCCTGATCCAGATATCCGGTTTTTTCTGTAGAAATCTCCGCCGCCGATGCTATGGAAATTTCGGAGGTATCTAATGGTTTGTTCTGCATGCTCTCACTCCTTTTTCTTATTTTATTCCAAAAGCTTTCTTGGCACAACCACAAAATTGCATTTTTTGCAATATAATCCGCAATTTCTCCTATATACATTGGAAAAATAAACGATATACTAGATAGTAGATAAAAACGTGATGGAAATCAAAATTCTGATAAGAAGGGGAATAAAAACAATGAGAGACAGTATTATCATGACGAAATATCAGGGCTTTGGAAATGATTATCTGGTGCTTGACGCAAACAAAAACCAGCTGCAGCTTCAGGGCAAAAAAATTGCTCTTCTTTGCCAGCGCGGCTTCGGACTTGGAGCAGACGGTGTTCTGTATGGTCCGGTTGAAATAAATGGAAAAATGGGAATGCACATTTTCAACTCCGATGGAAGCGAGGCTGCCATCAGCGGAAACGGTGTGTGCATTTTTGCAAAATACCTTATGGACAATGAATATGTGAAAGAGAAAAAGTTCGCCATCGAAACCTTATCCGGAACCATCCAGGTAGAATGCCTGAACGCCAGGGCAACGGAATTCCGTGTGAACATGGGCAAGGCATCCTTTCTTTCCAAAGAAATTCCGGTAACAGGCGAAATCCGCGAGGTGATCGACGAGCCGTTCACCTTTAACGGAAAAGAATACAAGGCAACCTGTCTCACCGTAGGAAATCCGCACTGCATTCTTTTCATGGATCAGGTGACACCGGAGAAAGTGAAAGAACTTGGACCATATGTAGAAAACGCAGATGAATTTCCGGAAAAAGTAAACTTACAGATCTGCCGCCAGATTGACAAGGGCAACCTGGACATCGAAATCTGGGAGCGCGGTTCCGGCTACACCAAAGCTTCGGGAACAGGAAGCTGCGCAGCAGCCATTGCCGCATACAAAAAAGGCCTGATGGAGAATCGTATCAACGTAAACCAGCCAGGCGGCATGATCCAGATCGACATCAAAGACGACGGAACCATTTTCATGACAGGAACTGTTGGATATATTGCGGACGTAAGCGTAGCTGAGAGCTTTTTCTCATAAAGCGTGTTTGAAAACGCACAAAATAAAAACTCAGGCATAGAAGTAAGAAGACTTCCGTGCCTGAGTTTTTTGTTATTTCTTATTGATAAAAAATGCACAATGTTTGAAACAAAAAAAGATAGACACAGCTAACTTACATGTTGTAAAATGAATGACGGTTAGAAGATACTAACAATAGTTAAGGCAGGAGGAAGAGATGAAAGACAAAAAGTTATTCAAAAAAATTGCTCCAATTGTAATGAGTGTGATTGTAGCAATGACAAGCACGCCGGCCGGTGTTTTTGCAGAAGACTTTACATCTGGCGATGTAGTAGCTGCAGAAGAATATGCGGCTGAAGATACATATGAGGAAGCAGATGAAGACACATATGATGCACCAGAAGAAAACAGTGCTCCGGTAGATGACGGCTTTGGCTCAGGAGAAACTGTTTCTGAAGAAGATGGTTTTGGTGACGGAGAGACTGAGACCTCTGCGCAGGAAGATGCCGATGTATTTACAGATGATGTAGATGCGGTTGGCGAGGGAAAAGCTGTTGAAGGTGTTCAGTATGTGCTGATGAACATTCCATATGAGGAATTTTACAGATCTGAGCTGAAAAATAATGATGTAAAGGTAGATGCATTTACATCTGCTACCTTAAATAAATCAAGAACAGCAGGAATGATGAACGGAAACGCTGCTTATCATACAGATGCAGCAGGAACAAACCTTGCTGGTATTACTTTCCCGGTAAAAGTAAACGATGCTTCCGTTCTCGCAAACCTGAAACAGGTTACAGATGATTCTTCTGTAACAATTTCAGTTACCAACAGAGGTCAGACAAGCGTTAATACCTATACAGGAAAAAATGCCCTGATCGAGAATGACAGCCATGCCTATTATGTATTGACAGAAGCTCCGGCTTACTATAAAGAGCTTACAGTTGATGCAAACGGAAACTTCTCATTTGGAGCAGTTCAAGGCATGGAAGCAAAAACAGTTTCCATCGCATCAACATTTACTACAGATACTACATATGGAGACTATGAACTGGATCTTAATGATGATGCACTGGGAAGTGTTCTGAACACATCCGAGGACAATATTTATGGTGCAGTTATTAATACCACTGACGGAACTACCTATGCACTTCGCCATCTGGAAAATATCTGGAGAGGCGGTCATCTTGCATGGAGCACAGGCTTTACCACAACTGTTCATGGCGGTCCGGTAAGCTCTGCACATTACAAATCCATGATGGGAAAAACAATTTCCAGCGTAACTTATTATACAAATAAAGGCATTATCAATTTTGATATTGAAGATACCTATGTACCTGTAATTACCGGAGCAACTGCAACAGCTGCTGATGTAAAAACAACAGATACAGCTCTTAAAGTAGAAATCGCAGGAAACCTTCCGGAAGATTTCAATAAAGCTTATGCTGTAGATGGTGTAAAGGCAGAGGTAAAAGACGGCGCAGTGGTAATTGCAAACCTGACTCCTGGAACTCATACCGTAACAATATCTGATGCAAATGGAAAATATGCATCCATCAGCGCATCCTTTATTGCCAACACAGATGTTATGCCGGCTGCATATGATGAATATGATGGAAAACTGGTTGCAGCAGCTGACATTACAGCAGAACAGCTGGCTGCTTACATCAAGGCAGTTTCCAAAGTAAAGATTGGTGAGACAGAATATGC
>CAVJRB010000092.1:0-1214 GCA_963651655.1 bacterium
CCCTCTTCCAGGGGATTTTCTCTACAATCCGGACTACAGCATTATAAAGCGCCAGCCCCTGCACTCCTACCAGCTGGAATTCACCCATCCAGTCACAGGAAAAGCCATGTGCATCACCGCCCCGGTGCCGGAAGATTTCGCCAATGCGTTTCATTAGAGTATCAAAAAATATTCTGCAGAATATGTGGTACAATTTGGAAAGACTTGGTTCGAAGACGAAACCCGAAACGGATTTAAGCAAAATATGCTTTGCAGATTATAAAAATTGCAGTATTGCAAAAAGGCAGACCAGCGCCGCACACTCCTGTGCTCCATCTGATCTGCCTTTTATGTTTTCGTGTTAATACAGCCGCCATATCGACGTGTCTGATTTTCGTATAGAGCAGCTATTTCCGGCTTCGCGGCCGTCGTCCTATCTTCTCCTACCGATTCTTCTCATAAATAATCAGCAGCCCCTTCAGCAGAAGATCCTCATCCAGCAGGATCTCTCTGCGGCAGTGAGGAACGATCTTGCGGGCAAGACCGCCAGTGGCAACGACTGTGATCTTCTGACCCAGCTCTTCCTCGATCCGGTCCACAATACCGTCAAGTGCAGCCGCATTGCTGTAGATCACGCCGCTTTTCATACACTCGATGGTGTTTTTCCCGATGATGCGCTTGGGCGCCTCAATACTGATTCCGCTCAGCTGGGAAGCATGGGCTGTGAGGGCATCCAGGGACACTCCCATTCCGGGAAAAATCATACCGCCCACATAATGTTTCTTTTCATCTACCACGCTCACCGTGCTCGCAGTTCCCATATCGATAATCGCCAGCGGAAGGGGATACTCGTGAATTCCCGCAACCGCATTTGCCACCAGGTCAGCGCCAAGCTGTCCTGGATTGTCCATCATAATGTTAAGGCCTGTTTTCACTCCAGGCCCCAGAACCATAGGCTCCTTGTGAAGAACCTTCTCGGCCGCAAGCTTCACTGCATTGGTGATCTGGGGAACTACAGAGGAAATGATACAGCCTTCAATATCTGCACGCTTAATGTGGTAAATGTCAACGACAGTCTTTAAGTCAACTGCATATTCCAGCTCTGTTTTGGTGCGGACTGTGGAAAGTCTCTCAATAAAATAAGTTTTCTCCCGGTCAATGCACCCAACCACAATATTTGTATTTCCGATATCAATTGCTAAGATCATAGTTTCCCTCCATAGTTTCTCTATCAA
>CAVJRB010000092.1:1224-6410 GCA_963651655.1 bacterium
GTCAGCGGCTGCCCGGACATAAATCATCTATCTGTATTTCTAGAGCCTGTTTGAAAATCATTCCTGCAATTTGCACGCCCCAGTTCTTAAACCTCTGCTGCCTTTACCGCCTTGTCAGCCTTTTTCTCTGCGCCCGGAAGCAGTCTTGCCTTATAAAGGGCAGCTCCCACAGCACCCGTGATCACAGTGGCGGAGATCATCTCGCATACTGCGTTGATTCCTACAAATGTGCAGATAAACAGAATTACATTTTTTCCACCCATAAGGCCCTGCACATACTCTGTATTTCCGAAAAGTCCTACCAGCAGTGCCATAAAGAACAAAGTGTTCAAAAATGCGGAGCAAAAACCTGTCACTGCGCAGGAAACATAAATATTCTTTGATTTCTTGCGGACGCCCTGGAAAATATATCCAAGCAGAAGTCCGTCCACCAGTCTTGGCAAAAATCTCTGGATAAATGCAAAAAATGGATTGATTCCGAATAAAGTAGCACCCATAATGCTGGTACCGCCGATGCCGATACACTGTCCAAAGCTGGTCAGTCCGAATACGGCTCCGGCAATGGCTCCGCCTACAGGTCCCATGGTAATTGCGCTGATGGCAACCGGAATAATGTTAAAGGTAATGGCAAGAGGCCCGATATTCAGGTAGCCAAGAGGTGTGTAAGCCATCAGAAGCAAAATTGCCACCATCAGGCCAAGCAGTGTGATTTGAGATGTTGTAAATTTTTTGTTCATAATGATCCTCCTTGTTATCGTTCCCGTAGATGGGATACAATACGGTATGGACTGACGGGCATGATTTTCTTTTATTTACCCGTCACTCTTAAAAAAAGTATTCTATCCAGGAGTTTACCGGCTGCATCCTCCTTGCTCATAAGCGGGAGTGACACTTCCTCATCCTGTGTAATCAGAGTCAGAACATTAGTGTCCCCCTGGAATCCGGCGCCAGCCATTTTTACATTGTTGGCAGCTACCATATCCAGATTTTTCTTTGTAAGCTTGACTCTGGAATTACCGATCATATTCTGTGTTTCCATGGAAAATCCGCACAGAAACTGTCCATCCGGTTTGTGCTCCCCGAGATACTTCAGAATGTCATCTGTTCTCTCAAGGGCAATAGACATATCGTTGTCTTTCTTCTTGATCTTCTCATCGCTGACGATAGCCGGACGGTAATCCGCAACGGCTGCTGCCTTGATGATAATATCCTGTTCCTTACTTACCGCTGTGACAGCTTCATACATATCCCTTGCTGTCACCACCGGAACCACCTTCACAAAGGGCGGCGGCGCAATGGCAGTACGTCCACTTACCAGTGTGACATCTGCACCTCGCAGCATTGCCATCTTCGCAATGGCGTAGCCCATCTTGCCGGAAGAATGGTTGGTAATATAGCGGACCGGATCGATAGCCTCCTGGGTAGGACCTGCTGTGACAAGCAGCTTCAGCCCTTTCATATCCTTCTCGCAGGCGCACTCTCTCATAATATAGGACAAAAGAGTCTCCGGCTCCGGCATTTTGCCGGCTCCTGTGTCGCCGCAGGCAAGATAGCCCACTGCAGGATCGATCACTTCATATCCGTAATGCTCCAGGGTTTTTAAATTATCCTGGACAATGGGATTCTCAAACATATTGGTATTCATGGCCGGGGAAATAAATTTTTTGCATCTGCATGCCATAATGGTGGTAGTTAGCATATCATCTGCGATTCCATGTGCCAGCTTGCCGATCACATTTGCACTTGCAGGGGCGATCATTGCCACATCTGCCTTCTTGGCAATGGACACATGCTCTACCTGGAACTGGAAATTCCGGTCAAAGGTATCCACCAGGCATTTATTTCCGGTAAGAGTCTCAAAGGTAATGGGATTGATAAAGTTCGTGGCATTCCTGGTCATCAGCACATGAACATCCGCGTGCTGCTTCTTCAGCGCACTCGCAAGATATGCGATCTTATATGCGGCAATACTGCCTGTCACTCCCAGAAGAATGGTCTTTCCCTCTAACATTCGTTTCCCTCTTTTCTCTTTAAGCTCTTTAGAGCCTTTATCAAACATGCTCCAGGACATTTTTCTGTCCGTACCGCTTATTATAAATCAAATATAGCTCTGATTGCAATGTATTTTTTCCATGTATGGCTTTTCGTACATGCTGCGCTGCCGCGGTCAGCCTTTTTATTGCCCGCATCCAGTTGATTCTTTTACCATTTTTCCATGAATATTAAAGGAAAATCTGCTATAATGAAAGAACATTTTAGATATCATCTACACCAAGCGGAAAGGACTTTATCATGAATTATCAGATTACACAGTGGTGCGCCCACTTTATCACAGAACATGTAAAAGAAGGAGACCTGTGCATTGACGCTACCACGGGAAACGGAAACGACACCCTGCTCCTTAGCCGTCTTTGCGGGGAAAAAGGCCATGTGCTTGCCTTTGACATTCAGGAACTGGCCCTTGCCCACACCAGGGAACGCCTGGAAAAAGAAAATGCAGCCCACAACTATGAGCTGATCCTGGATTCCCATGCCAATATGGGAAACTACGCTGCGCCCATGAGTGTAAGCTGCATTGTGTTTAATTTCGGCTATCTGCCGGGAGGGGATCACAGTCTGTCCACCAGACCTGATTCCAGCATTCTGGCCCTTCAGACTTCCCTTGACCTTCTGAAAAAAGGCGGGATCCTGATGCTGTGCATTTACAGCGGCGGTGATTCCGGATTCGAAGAGCGGGACGCCCTTCTTGGCTGGCTGAAAGAGTTAGATTCCAGAAAATATCTGGTAATCAAAACTGAATATTACAACCGCCCCAACAATCCGCCTATGCCTGTGCTCGTAATAAAGCAATAACCTCTGCATCTGCACCATATCTCACAGAATATTTTGTCCGGCCAAAGCTGCGCAAGCCGAGGCCGGACAAAACACACTCTAAGATCAGTCTATAATCGTCACGCTCGTCATTACCGGCTGCTCGTCCGCGGAAATGGTACCGTTATTATCTGTGGGCTTGGCATCCTTGCAGATCTGATCCACAATGTCCATGCCCTCTGTCACATGGCCGAAAGCCGCATACTGTCCGTCCAGATAGGTACTGTCAGACTGCACGATAAAGAACTGGGAGCTTGCACTGTCCGGATCTGAGGATCTTGCCATGGAAATAACGCCTCTTTCATGGGAAATGTTATTCTCCACGCCGTTTTCAGAGAATTCTCCTTTGATGGTCTCATCAGAGCCGCCTCTTCCGGTTCCCTCCGGGTCGCCGCCCTGGATCATAAAGCCATCAATAATACGGTGGAAGGTCAGCCCGTCATAGAAATGCTCCTGCGCCAGCTTCACAAAGTTGGTAACGCTGATAGGCGCTGTATCCGCATCCAGTTCCACCTTGATGGTGCCGTAATCCTTCACTTCGATTTCCGCATGGTGGGTACCGGTAAGGGGCTGTGAAGTATCCAGGACTGCCTCATCTGTCACAGTTCCCTTCTCATCCGTGCCGTCTGAAAAACCGGAAACTTCCTCATCGGTTCCCTGCTCTTCACTTGCATCGGAAGAGTTCTCTTCTGTAGCCTCATCTGTCTTTTCTTCTGTATTTTGGGTTTCTTCTTTCGCATTGTCTGTGCCGCAGCCCGCCAGCATTCCCACTGACAGGGTTGCAGTCATCAGCATTGCCAGAATTTTTCTTTTCTTCATAATTCGCCTCCAGATTACGTTCTTAAGTATGTGTATTTGGATAAAAAACGGCGCCAGGCTTTTCCTGACGCCATCTTTTCTCATTATAACGAAATTGTCGCAAAATACAATTGATTTCACAGATTGTTCAATTTCTTTTTCTCTTTCTTCGTCTCTATCACATGGCGGATCGCTGCTATGGGATGATGAAACAGCATCCTTGGACCGGAGAAACGCATGACCTCACGAATCTTTTCCCGCATCTCCGGCTTATAGCAGTGCACCTTGCAGTTGGAACAGAAGGTCTTGGTCTCCATAAACGGGCATTTCTCGCTGCGCATTCTGGCATAGGCATCCAGCGCGGCACATTCCGGGCAAAGCCCGTCTTTGCTGTGGTGCTGCTTTTTGCAGTAAAGCTGGATCATCTGGGAAACCATTTTCTTTTCCCGTTCCCGCTTTTTCTCTGTTTTAGTGTTCATTGGCCACTCCTCTAACACCAGGCATCAGCTGTCCAATGACATAGCAAATGGCTGCCACAGCCATGCCGTTGATGGAAGCCACGCCCCAGTTCAGTACATTTGCCACAATGGTTCCAAGCACAACGCCTGCAACGGAAAACCAGTTTACGGTTTTCAGTCTTGGATTTTCTTCCTCATAATCCTTCCGGTTCATAAAGTAATCCATGACCAGAATAATACCAACTGGCGGAAGGGTACAGTTCAGAATGTTCAGCCAGTCACAGAAATTGTAGTACAGCCATACAGAAGCGATGGTTCCGATGATTCCGGAGATCAGCACCATAGGTTTCTTTTTCTGATGGAAAATGTTGGCAAGTCCAAGACCTGCTGTATAAAGGGCATTGTCGTTGGTGGTCCAGATATTCAGTCCCAGCACCAGCACAGCCAGGTAAAACAGGTTCAAACGGATCATAACCTCAAAAATATCGTTGCCTCCTACAAAAATGGAGGAAACTGCACCAAAGAAAAACATCAGGGAGTTTCCGATAAAAAATGCAACTACCGTGGTGATCGCGCCAACCTTGCCGTTCTTTGCGAAACGGGCAAAGTTCGGGGTTGCGGTTCCGCCGGATACAAAAGAACCTACCACCAGTCCTGCGCCGCCTACAATGGTCAGGCTTCCGCTGGATTTGGCGAACTGGTCAATGATAGTGCCGTCTCCCTGCTGTACCGCCATCACCATTGCAACGGTACCAAGAACTGCTACCAGCGGCACTGCAATATAGCTGACAATGGTAAGGGAATCGATTCCAAAATAAGCGGAAGCAGTCATGCATACACCAGCCAGGATCACAAGTCCCCACATAGCCGCATCGCTTCCCCCAAGAAGCTCCTTGGATACCGGAATGGCAAACATGGCAAGTCCCACACCGAACCAGCCGATCTGGGTAAAGCTGATCATGGCTGATGGAAGGTAGGAGCCTTTTTCCCCGAATGCTCTTCTGGAGAGAAGATCCAGGGATAATCCGGTCTTGGCACCTACGTATCCAAGCAGTCCGG
>CAVJRB010000093.1:0-1923 GCA_963651655.1 bacterium
CTGTTGGAATAAGATCTGCATAAGTTAAATTTCTTAAACTGGTTGTATATGAATGCCGAATGATGTATAGTATTTGCGAGAGGCACCTTCTTTCTCGTGAATGTTGCAAATGTTTGTTTGGTCACTTTCATTATACAACATAATCGAATTTAAGGTGTCTTTCTTTTATGCAAAATCACGAACTTGCTCATTTATAGTTATGTTTTTTATTATACGTATGGTATGAGCCATTGTGAATTTGTAATTTCTTAATTGCATTCGATATTATCGAATGCTATACTGCTATAAAATCATCTTTTAAGGGAGTTATTGTCATGAATACACAGGAATTGAAATGTTTTCTTCGTGTTGCGGAACGACTGAATTTTACCAGAGCTGCAGAAGAACTCTATCTGACACCGCCTACTGTAACACACCACATACAAAAATTAGAATCTGAGCTTGGTGTTCAGCTGTTCCAGAGAGACAGCAAATCCGTTCAGCTCACATTAGAAGGGGAAGCTTTTTATCAGGATGCACGGGAAATTATGATGAAGATTGAGGCTGCATTTTCACATGTAAATGATATCCGAAACAGTAAACATACATTTTTACGAATTGGCTGTATTACCTCTCAGGAGGCTTCCTCTCTGTCAGAGCCTCTCTCTCGCTTGAGAGAACAGTTTTCCTGTGTGGAGCCACGAATCATCATTGCTGATTTTGCGCAGCAGCTTCGCATGTTAAAAGAAGATCATCTTGATCTTGTGCTGGGATCCAGAGATATGATACTTGGCCAGGATGAGTTTCGGTTTACGGCTCTTTATTCCTGTCGAAGCTGTGTGATTTTTTCACATAAATATTCAGAACTTTTTTCCGGAAATGAGATTTCCCTGGAAGATTTGAGTCCGTACCCGCTGATTGCATTGCATTCAAAAAATATTCCGATACAGCCTAACGATGCAATTGAAAAATTTCTTACCAGAAAAGCACGATCTATGCACATTGTTCGTCAGGAAGATGCTGCAGCGGTTATCACACTGGCCTCCAGCGGGTACGGTATTGGTATTTTGCCAGGCTACGTGCTTTCTGATTCTGTACGTTCTTCCATGCATTATGCCCAAATCAAAGAAAGCCCTTGCATTGAGTACGGAATCATCTACTATGCCGCCAGCAAAAATCCTTATATTTCTAAATTTTCTGCCATTTTGTCAGCAAAGAACCGGGAAGGTAGAAATGTAGTTGTCAGTGAAATTGTTTCCAAATAAGGCAGGCGGCATTGCATCAAGATTTCTTATTATTTTTCATTACCCACGCAAACGCCTTCGCCGTCCTAATTTCCGGTTCTTTGAAATGATTTCCCGGATTCCATTCCAGGGTGCAGTCTATGCCGGATTCTTTCAGCCAGGCGTACCCGGTTCTGATGCAGTCTCCCACTTGGGACATGACTGGATTTCGGGTCTTTTCTTCGCGGTCGCCCAGACTTAGGTAGGCAATCCTGGTATTTATTTTGTGGGCTTTCATATAGGAAATAAATCCGGGAAACCAGACAGAGGGAGATGCCGCCGCAACTCCCAGGAAGCAATCAGTCTGATACGCGGCCCATAGCGCAAACAGCCCTGCAAGGGAATATCCGCCAATATAATAAGTCTTGGTTTTATCGGAACATAGCTCCAAAACATTCTCCAGTGTCTTAGCCGCACCGCCGCCAAAATCTTCATTTTTAAACACTGCCGCAACCTTCCATGGGGAAAGATCATCATTCCAGCGATCGACCTTCATTGCCACGAACCGGAAATCTGCAGAAGTCAATCTCTGAATTTCCTTCACCTCATTCTCAAGTGCCGCCAGCTCATGCTCTCCCGTAAGTTGGATCAAAACCACATCCGCATCTGAATTTCCATATTCATATGTTGTAATCATATTCTGCTGTCCGTTCTCCATATC
>CAVJRB010000093.1:1933-4134 GCA_963651655.1 bacterium
ACACCACGCCTGTCAGATTTATCCAAAAATCATGCACATATTTTTTACCAGTATACCATATTTTTTGCTCTTAAAAAGCAAATTTCTTTCTTGACTCCAATTTCATTTTCCATTAAAATATAGAAGGTAAATTAAATAACAAAGACGCGAATAAGACAATAAATGTCGCCTATCCACTGTCAGACGGATGGGTACATTTGTTGTCTTTTTTTGTTGTCGGAGAGGAGAAAGTTTATGAAAAAATTCAATGGAGGAAAACGCAATGCCTAAGACAAAAGGAGAGTCAATATTTTTTACAGCTATTACAGCATGGATGATGGTCTATGTCATGACCTTGTACAATACGGTGATTGCAATGGGAAGCTTCACAAATGCCAGCTTTTTAATTGCGTTAAAAGGAATGTGGATCGAGTACATCATCATCGCACTGCTTGCCTATTTCGTATCTGGCCGCCTTGCAAAAATGTGTGCTTTCAGAGTGGTTCAGCCAGGTGACAGACCTATTTTCATCATTTTTTCAATCCAGATCTTCACCGTAATCTGGCAGGTTCTGTTTGCAAGTGTGCTTGGCGTATACCACGGCTATGGCTTCACCAGCAATTTCCTGCCTAACTATCTTACAACCTACTGCAGAAACTTCGTTATGGCATTGCCGCTGCAACTTATTATCGTAGGACCGCTTGCAAGACTGATCTTCAGAACAATATTCAGGCGTGCAAAAACTAATTGACAATAAGAATACGATATGCTATATTCCTCTATGACTGAAATTAATTTCCGGTCACAGGAGGAATGTATGCCAGTTGCATTTACAGAAGAACAGCAATGTGAAATCAGACGTAAACTTTG
The DNA here is from genome assembly GCA_963651655.1 of bacterium. Classification (GTDB taxonomy): domain Bacteria; phylum Bacillota; class Clostridia; order Lachnospirales; family Lachnospiraceae; genus Blautia_A. The sequence continues at coordinate 2,783 of CAVJRB010000093.1, forward strand.
CGAAGCTGCCAGGAACATGGTAATTGATACCCCGTATCATGCAATTAAAGTAGAAGAGCTGACAAAAGCAGCAGGGATTTCCAAAGGCGCTTTCTATAAGTTTTACCCGGCGAAGGAACTGCTTTTCTATGAAGTCCTGCGTTCTCTTCATGAGGAACTTTTTTCTTCTGCAATGGAGAATTTCACAGCTTCCCGGGAGCAGACGCCAGAGGATGCTTTATGCAAAACACTGCTGGACTGCTATGACAAAGTACACACCAGCAGGTACAGACGGTTCTGGATGAAAGACAGCCGTGAGATTATGGCAATGGTTCCGGAAGAAAAGAAAAAAGCTCAGCTGGAAGCAGAAAAAGCATTATTCCGAAAATTTCTCAATCAGTTTGGTTCACTGACAGTAAACGAAGAACTTGCATTTGCAGCACTTCGCACTCTGATCCAAACCGTTTACAGCAGGGAAAAACTTGGACCGGATTATGAAACCATTTTGCGCTGGATAGCACAGGGAGTATGCAGCCATATCTTTTAGCAAAACTCTAAAAGATATGAGCAGCATTATTTTTTAGCCAGCAGTTAGAAAGCACTAACCAATGTAATTCTTAAGAAACCAAAGAGGAGGATATTTTCATGAAACAAACGAACAAATTAACCGTCCCGGACCTGATTTCCATCGGCGTTTTTACAGCACTTTATTTTGTGCTGGTAGCAGTCGCCACATTTAGCAGCGTCATTATTTTCCCGGGATTTAACAATGTAGTTCTGCCCGCATTCTGCGCTCTGATCTCAGGAAGCGTTTATATGCTTCTTGTGGCAAAGGTACAAAAATTCGGAGCCATTTCTATTATGGGAATCGTCATGGGACTGTTTTTCATGACATCCGGACATTTCATCGTTTCTTTTGCCGCAAACATTGTCATGGGCATTATTGCAGACTTTGTTGCAAAAGCAGGCAGCTATAAGAGCAAAAAAGGCATTCTGGCAAGCTATGTAATTTTCTGTTACGGACTCTTCGGACCGGTACTTCCAATGTGGTTTATGAAGGATGCCTATGTTGCCAACCTGGAAGCCCGTGGAAAAGATGCTGCTTACATTTCCGATCTGTTTGCAAACATCAATCAGACAACATTCGTGATCGCGGTAGCCGCAACTCTGATCTGTGCGCTGATCGGCGGATGGTTTGGCCAGAAAATACTCCGGAAACACTTTGTAAAGGCAGGAATCGTATCATGAATCTGCGTCTGGACCCCCGGACAAAATTATATCTTTTACTGTTGTCCAACCTGACTCTGTTTTTTCATGTAAGCTTATATGCGGAAATTCTTCTTGTAGCAATGCTGCTGTCCCTGTTTTTCCTG
>CAVJRB010000094.1:0-3547 GCA_963651655.1 bacterium
CGTATTAAGATACTTAGTTGTCAGAAAAGACGCGTAATCTTTTTGCATGATCAGATTCAGAGAGCACCATTAAAGGTCGTTCACTTAGCATATTAAGAGAGGTAAGAAGAATGAACAAAGTAGTTTTAATGGGTCGCTTAACAAGAGATCCTGAGGTAAGATATTCCGCAGGAGAGAATGCACTGGCAATTGCCAGATACACATTGGCTGTAGACAGAAGATTCCGTCGCGACGGAGAGGCAAGTGCGGATTTCATTCCGTGTGTTTCTTTTGGACGTACAGCGGAATTTGCTGAGAAATATTTCCGTCAGGGACTGAAGATTGCCGTAACAGGCCGTATTCAGACCGGAAGCTATACCAACCGTGATGGACAGAAGGTTTACACCACAGAGGTGGTTGTGGAGGATCAGGAGTTTGCTGAGAGCAAGGCTTCCAGCGACAGCTACGCAGCTTCCCATCCACGTACAAGCGCTCCGGAGGCTTCCATGCCGAACCCGGGAGTTGCTGCTGAGGGCTTCATGAACATTCCGGATGGAATTGACGAGGAATTGCCGTTTAACTAGAGCACAGTTCTAAAAACTGAATAAAACAGGAGGAAAACCAACATGGCTTACAATAATAGAGGCGAAAGACCAGATTCTCCAATGAAGAGAAGAGGCGGACGCAGAAGAAAAAAAGTTTGCGTATTCTGTGGTAAAGAGAATAACGAAATCGATTACAAGGACGTAGCAAAATTAAGAAAATACGTTTCCGAGAGAGGTAAGATCCTTCCTAGAAGAATTACCGGAAACTGCGCAAAACATCAGAGAGCTCTGACTGTTGCTGTTAAGAGAGCACGTCATCTTGCAATGATGCCATACATCCAGGACTAATTTCCTGAATGCAGTGATGCAGACGCTTAAGGCCTTTAAATACTGGTTTTACTGGTATTTAGGGGCTTTTTTGTTTTTATAAACTCTTCTATGGAAAAATATCCAAGAATCTGTTATACTATCCTTCAAAGGCGAAAAATTTTCCCGGGGCAGTTTGCCTGCTGGGAATCTGAGTTTTTGTAAGTGAGGATAAACTTATGAATAAAAAACTGAAATTCAAAGGGTCCATGAAGCGGTTTATGAGATGGCCGCTGTATCTGACCATCCTTCTTGTACTTCTGAATATTCTGATTTTCACAGTAAATGTGAAGGCAGGACTTCTGTCCCTGGCAGGACTGGTGATTTACGTGGTAGCCGCGCTTTTGCTGACCCACTATCATCGCCCGATGATTCTCAATGACCTGATTGCCTTTGCCAATCAGTATGAATCGCTGGAGAAGCGCCTGCTGGACGATCTGGCACTTCCCTATGCCATTATGGACACCAATGGCAGGATGATCTGGTCAAATAAGGTATTTTCCCAGCTGACGGGGAAAGACCAGATGTATAATAAGAATATTAACACCATCTTTCCGGAAATCACGCCGGAGCGCATTCCCATCCCGGAGAAGCAGGCAATCGCGGAGATGAGCACCAGCTACGGAGACCGGATCTACCGGGTTTCCATGCAGCTTGTGACCATGAAGGATGTGGTAAATGAAGCACGCATTCTGGAAAATGTGGATTCAGACGTCAGCGTGGTAGCGATGTTCTTCTATGACGAGACTGAGCTTCAGGAATACATCCAGAAGAATGAGGATGACAAGCTGGTAGTTGCACTTGCCTACCTGGACAATTATGAGGAAGCGCTGGAGGGCGTGGAGGATGTGCGTCGTTCCCTTCTGATCGCCCTGATCGACAGGAAGATCACCAAGTATTTTTCCAACTTCGACGGGCTTGTGCGCAAGCTTGAGCGGGATAAATATTTCCTGATCATGCGTCAGAGTTCTCTGGAGGCATTGAAGGAACAGCGGTTCCATATCCTGGATGAGGTCAAGACGGTGAATATCGGAAATGAGATGGCTGTCACCTTAAGTATCGGTATCGGACTGAACGGTGCCAACTATCTGCAGAATTATGAGTACTGCCGTATTGCCATTGAGATGGCGCTGGGCCGCGGCGGCGACCAGGTAGTGATCAAGAACGGGGATTCCATCACCTATTTTGGCGGCAAATCCCAGCAGGTAGAGAAGAACACCCGTGTGAAGGCAAGAGTGAAGGCTCAGGCTTTGAAGGAGTTTATGAGCACCAAGGACCGTGTTGTAGTCATGGGACACAAGATCACAGATGTGGATGCCTTAGGCGCTGCCATCGGTATTTACCGTGCAGGCAAGACCCTTGGAAAGCCGGTTCACATTGTGGTGAATGATCCCACTACCTCCATCCGGCCGCTGATGGCGGGATATATCAACAATCCGGATTATGAGCCATCCATGTTTGTGGACTGCGCCCAGGCCAAGGAGCTTGTGGACAATAATACCGTTGTGGTTGTGGTAGACACCAACAAGCCAAGCTACACCGAATGCCAGGATCTTCTGTATTTGACCAGGACCATTGTCGTGCTGGATCACCACAGAAGAGGAAGCGAAGTGATCCAGAATGCTGTTCTTTCCTATGTGGAGCCTTATGCATCATCCACCTGTGAGATGGTTGCCGAGATCCTTCAGTATTTCTCAGATGATCTGAGACTGAGAAGCCTGGAGGCAGACTGTCTGTACGCGGGTATGGTCATTGATACCAATAACTTTACCACACGTTCCGGCGTGCGTACCTTTGAGGCTGCGGCATTCCTTCGAAGAAACGGTGCAGATATTACAAGAGTGCGCAAGATGCTCCGTGACAACATTGATGCCTATAAGGCAAGAGCTGAGGTTGTACGGACTGCCCAGATCTACCGGAACTGCTTCGCAATCGGCAGATGCCCAAGTGAAGGCCTTGAGAGCCCTACTGTAGTAGGGGCCCAGGCTGCCAATGAGCTTCTGAACATTGCCGGCGTGAAGGCTTCCTTTGTGCTGACTCCATACAATAACGAGGTATATGTAAGCGCGCGTGCCATTGATGAAGTGAACGTGCAGGTTATGATGGAGCGCATGGGCGGAGGCGGACATCTGAACATTGCCGGAGCCCAGGTGAAGGCAACAGAGGATGAGACGGAGCAGATGATCAAAGAAATTATAGATCAATTATATCAGGAAGGAGAATTCAAAGAATGAAAGTAATTTTATTAGAGGATGTAAAATCTCTTGGAAAAAAAGGGGAAATCGTTAACGTAAGCGACGGATATGCAAGAAATATGATTCTGCCGAAGAAGCTTGGCCTTGAAGCTACCCCGAAGAACTTAAATGACCTGAAGCTTCAGAAAGCAAATGAGGAGAAGGTGGCACAGGAGAATTTAGAAGCTGCCAGAGCATTTGCAAAGGATTTGGAGGACAAAGAAGTAATCCTTACCCTGAAGGTAGGCGAGGGCGGAAGAACCTTTGGTTCCGTATCCACCAAGGAAATTTCAGAAGCAGCCAAGAAGCAGCTGAACCTTGACATCGAGAAAAAGAAACTGGTACTTCCAAACCCAATCCGCAACCTTGGCGTTACCAACGTACCTGTAAAGCTTCATCCTAAGGTAACCGGAAGCCTGAAGG
>CAVJRB010000095.1:0-6041 GCA_963651655.1 bacterium
GATCAGCGGGCAGTGTACGTAAGTCGGAATTTCCCATCCGAAAGCTTCGTAAATACGGTTGTATTTCGGAGAGGAAGAAAGGTACTCGTTTCCTCTTACTACGTGGGTGATTCCCATCAGGTGGTCATCTACAACGTTGGCAAAGTTATAGGTCGGGTATCCGTCGGATTTGATCAGGATCAGATCCTCCAGTTCCTCGTTGTTTACTGTGATGTCTCCGTAAATTACGTCATGGAAGGTGGTTGTTCCTTCTGTAGGCATGTTGAAACGGATTACGTGGGGCTCACCTGCATCCAGACGGCGCTGTACTTCTTCCTTGGAAAGCTTCAGGCAGCGTTTGTCATAGATGGAGATCTCCTTGCCTGCAACTACGCGCTTCATGCTCTCCAGCTCTTCCTTCTGGCAGAAGCAGTAGTAAGCGTCTCCCTGGTCTACAAGCTGCTTGGCATATTTCAGGTAAATGCCCTGTGCCTGGCGCTCGCTCTGTACGTACGGTCCGTATCCGCCGTCCTTATCCGGTCCCTCGTCATGAAGAAGGCCTGTCTTCTCCATGGTGCGGTAAATAATGTCAACTGCACCCTCTACATAGCGCTCCTGGTCTGTATCTTCAATACGGAGGATGAAATCTCCGCCTTCATGCTTGGTAATAAGATATGCGTATAACGCGGTTCGTAAATTTCCAACATGCATTCTGCCTGTAGGGCTTGGTGCAAATCTGGTTCTGATCTTCGTCATGATAATTGTTTCTCCTGTTTCTTTATTTGCGGCTGTTTCCCGATATCGATACCTGCCCTGGAGCACGTTTGAAAAAGGCTCTGGCAAATTTCTTAAAATGGAGGTCTCGCCGCATCTATTCTGTCTTTTCCCATTATATACCTAAAAGTTTCAAAATGTCTATAGGCTTTCCCGGACAAAATTTCTGGGAAATGCCGAAAAAAATCTCCCCGAAGCAGGTCCGCCTCAGGGAGATCAGCGCGCGTAAAAATTATGCGTCGATTCCTTTATCTCTCAGGTAGTCGATTACGTCGCCAACTGTATTCAGCTCTGTAAGCTCCTCTGCCGGGATCTCAATGTTGTACTCATCTTCCAGAGCCATAACAAGCTCGAAGAGGTCAAGGGAATCTGCTCCTAAGTCATCCTTAAAAGAAGTATCTGCTGTAATTGTCTCTGCGTCGCAGTTAAGCTGCTCTGCGATCATTTCACTCATCTTTTCTAACATTGTTCATTCTCCTTTAAATAAATATCGTAACCGTTCATCACCCTCACAGTTACGCCCTTTGCGATGCATCAAAATCATTCTTCACATGATTTCGCAGCCAGGTTCTCGGCTTCTCTTGCGCCGTATTTCATACACTGCGGAAAGTATATAATCTGGTGGCGCATTTGTCAAGAGAATTATAGTATAAATTCCGGTTCCTTGAATTTAATCTGTCTCGCCACACTGAGGGCCAGTCCCATCTCTGCCATCAGGAACAAAACCGAGGTTCCTCCATAGCTGATAAAGGGCAGGGTAACACCTGTGTTCGGCATCAGATTCAGCACAACCGCCACGTTCATAATGACCTGAAGGGCAATATGTATAAACACACCGCTTACCAGCATGGAGCCGAACAGATCCGGTGCGTTCTGGGCGATAAAAAACAGCCTGTACAAAAGATAGGCAAACAGGGCCAGCACCATAAGTGCCCCAAAGATTCCCAGCTCCTCGCAGATAATGGAAAAGATCATATCGTTCTGTGCTTCAGGCACGCTTCCTAACTTCTGGATACTGTTTCCAAGCCCTCTTCCAAAAAAGCCGCCGGAACCAATGGCATAAAGGGCCTGCAGGGTCTGATAGCCGTCTCCGCTTGCATCAGCCTCCGGGTGAAGCCATACCTGGATACGGCGCAGACGGAAGCTTCCCTCTACTACATCCATGCGGGAAACAACATACACCAGGATTGCTGCCAGAACGACTCCCACTGCTGCCATGAGAATAAAAGGCTTGGTCTTTGGATGTGCAATAAATACCAGACCAACTGTAATTCCGAAAATAATAATAGCAGTACTTAAGTTCTGTGTCAGCCAGTATGCAAGAAATGCCTGGAAGCCTCCGACTCCGAGAAGCACCATAGATGCCTTTAAGGTTTTCACACGCTTGCCCATTTTCACGATCAGATAGGACAGACAGATGATCACCGCGATCTTGGCGACCTCTGCAGGCTGGAACTGAACTCCTAACTTCAGCCATCTTCTGGCACCGTGGGAGGTTACTCCAAGAGGCGTCTTAACAAGAGCCATTAACACCATAGCCACAAAGTAGATCAGCATAGGGATTTTCTGCAGAAGATGATAGTCAAAATAAGACTCTATAATCGCCATTACAAGACAGCCTATGCTGTAAAGGGCCTGCTTCTTGAAATAAAACATATCGTCCCCTTCATTAATCTGTGCCATGTAGGAGCTTGTACTGTAAAGCATAATAAGACCGAAGCACATGATCAGGATGATGACGGCTACCAGATTGAAGTCATAGTAGTCCGATTTCCCGATTTTCAGTGCTTTTCGGATTTCATAGGCAAGGCCTCTTTTCTTCTTTGCTGACCTGGCACCTGCCTTTTTATTTTTCGCAGCATCCATTGAATCACCTGTTCCTGTTTCTTTTTATTCCTCTTTCCAATTTGTTTCATTATAGCAGACTCCTTTTGGGGACGCAAGGGAGTATAAAGGTTCCCGGACATAAAGAAAGGGGCAGGATCATCTCCCGCCCCATCTTGCTTCTGTTATATTTTCGAAAACAGTTCTGTCAATTCAGGATCAGTCTTCGCTGCCGTCATCGAAGCCCTCTGTCTCGATAATGAACTTCACATTTCCGCTCATGGAATCATCAAGACCTGTGAAGGATGTGTAAGCTGCGTCGTCAGACTGAAGTGCTTCCAGACGATCCAGTACGCTCTGGAAATCATCTTCCATGGTATCTTTCAGTTTCTTGATACCTTCATCGTAGAATTCTTTCTCACCGTCTTTGAGCTCTTTAGCTCCGTCTTTCAGATCCTTAGCTCCGTCCTTCAGTTCTTTTGCTCCATCTTTCAGATCCTTGGCTCCGTCTTTCAGATCCTTAGCTCCGCTCTTCAGATCACTTGCTCCGCTGTCCAGAGTCTTAGCTCCGCTCTTTAAGGAGCTTGTTCCATCTTTCAGAGTCTTAGCTCCATCATTCAGTTCCTTCGCACCGCTCTTCAAGGAGCTTGTTCCGTCTTTCAGAGTGTTTGCTCCGCTTGCAAGATCACTGGTTCCGTTCTTCAGATCACGTGTTCCGTTGTTTACGCTGTTTGCTCCGCTTCTTAACTGGGATGCTCCATCTCTAAGATCAGCAGCTCCGCTCTTCAGCTGTGCAATACCAGCTTTCACCTGACCACTTGCTGCTACCAAAGTGCCTGCTCCGCTTACCAGATCACTGGTTCCTGCTGTAAGCTGTGCTGCTCCGCTGTTCAAAGAAGCGCTGTTGGAAGTCAGCTGATTTGCTCCGCTTCTAAGTGCTACGCTGTTTGCTGCAATTGTGCCAACTCCTGTTACCAGCTGGCCGGTTGCCTGGCTGATAGAGGTAAGTCCGCTGTCAAGGCTGCTCTTTGCACTCTTAAGAGTGGATGCTCCGTCGAGAAGGGCATTTGCGTTTGCATTGTCCTCACCCTGAAGTGCGGTGATTCCGTTTGTAATAGTGTCTTTATTCTTAAGAAGTTCATCAGCACCTGCTGTCAGCTGATCAGCTGCACCGGATTCTTTCAGCTGCTTGTATCCAGCCTGAAGCTGCTCGTTTCCAGCAGTGATCTGCTTGGAACCTTCCACCAGCTTGTTTACATCATCTGACATGGTGGAGAGATCTCCAAGTCCAGCTACAAGGCTGCTTACTGCTGTCAGGCTCTCTTTCACCTGTGAGCCGCCTTCTTTCAGCTGTGCTGCACCTGTTACAAGCTGGCTGTTGCCTGCTTCTTTGAGCTGTGCAAGACCGTCGTTTAAGGTAGATGCGCCAGTGCTTAAGGTGGATGCACCGGAAGCTGCGCTGCTTGCGCCGTCTGCTACGGTGGATGCACCGGAAATTAATTTGTCTGTCTCACCTTCCAGAGTACTTACGGAAGAGGAAGCTGCGGAAGAAACGCTGCCTGCAGCTCCATCCAGGCTGTCTGCGATTGCATTTAATGCAGCTTGAACATCTGCTCCATTTGTCTCAGCTGTTACAGATACCTGTGACTGCGCTGCAATATTGCTCAGCTCACCCTGTGCTGCGGATGCATTGTCTGCACTGCTGTATAACTGTCCTAACGCACTGTTGATTAGTGCTGCTGTATTCTCATCCAGAGCGGAAGTATCAATGCTTTCCAGACTTGAGATTGCACCGCTTACAGAACTGGAAACTGCGCTGATCTCACCAGATGCAGTGCTTGTGGATACGCCTGCGGACTGTGTTGCAACACTGGTCTGAATCTGAGCTGCTGCATCACGGATGCTCTGTGCAGAGCTTTTCATGGCTCCTGATGCACTGCCACTAATCTCATTGATTGCATAAGTGGTACCATCTTTCAGACTTCCAAGTCCGTCTCTTACCTGAGCTGCACCATCAGCAACCTGCTGTGTTCCGGAAGCAAGAGTTGCTGCTCCGTCTGCCACGCTCTGTGCTCCGTCTGCTGCCTCGCCAACCTTTGATACATACTGTGTAGTACCATCAGCAAGAGTGTTGGCTCCATCTACATAAGTATTCAGGCTCTCTACCATCTTGTCTGGCTGAGCCTTCTCTACATTTGCGGCTACCTCTGCCAGCTTGGTTGCTGCCTGACTGATTCCGGCTGCTGCCTCGTTAATTCCAGGAGCCAGCTGTCCAACTCCTTCTACGAGAGCAGTGGTTCCTTCCACATAAGATTTCGTTCCCGCAGCCAGTGTACTTGCGCCTGTTACATAAGTACTTACGCCATCAGTCAGCTGGGTTGCACCATTCACATAAGAGGTAACACCGTCTGCCAGCTGATTTCCGCCAGCTACGTACTGGTTTACACCATCGGTAAGCTGCTGCATTCCTTTGTTATACTCTGTAAGATTGGAGTTTACAGTATCTACACCTGCTGTATAGCTCTGAACACCATCTGCCAGGGAAGCAACACCGCTTGTGTACTGCTGTACACCGCTCTGCAGGGATTTCGCACCGCTGTTTAACTGGGAAGCACCGCTCTTGGCACTTGCAACACCTGCGTCAAACTCATTGTAACTGGATGCCAGTGTGCTTGTTCCGCCATACAGGGTTCTGGTTCCGTCATAAAGAGTCTTAGTTCCGCTGTACAGGGAACTAGTTCCGGAATAAAGCTGTCCGGCTCCTGTGTTTAAGGTCTTGGCTCCGTCTGCCAGCTCAGCGGCTCCATCATCCAGATCCTTGCTTCCATCATAAAGGGTCTTGGTTCCGTTTGCCAGGTCTCTGGCTCCGTCATCCAGTTCCTTGCTTCCATCGTAAAGCTCTTTGGTTCCATCTTTCAGATCTTTGGTTCCATCATAGAGATCCTTGGTTCCATCATAAAGAGTCTTGGTTCCATCGTAAAGATCCTTGGTTCCATCATAGAGATCCTTGGTTCCATCGAAAAGATCCTTAGAACCATCTACCAGCTTCACTGCTGCATCGTCCAGCTCATCCAGGGAATCCTGAAGATCATCCAGATCATCGGAGTTCTCAAGATCCAGGCTGCTGAGAAGGTCTGTCACTGCCATGGTGAATGTATTTCCCATGGAGCAGTCTGTTACGTCAGCTTCCATTGTGAAGCCTTCCGGAATATCAATCTTATCAGAAAGGTCATCGCTCAGATCCAGGCTGTCCTTCAGGCCAGGAACTGCAACTCCAACAACCATTTCCTTGTCGCCATCAGAAATGACTTTACCATTATCAATGGTGACATTGGAGAAGTTGTCGGAAGAAAGGATCATTCCTGTTACCATAACAAATGGAGAATAAACTTCTACGTTCTTGTTGTCTACCTTTACGGTCTTCTTGGATTTGTTGGTGTAGGAAACCTCCATACGAAGATGTC
>CAVJRB010000095.1:6051-7335 GCA_963651655.1 bacterium
GGTAATATTTGATCTTCATATCAACAGGAAGTTCTTTATTGGAAGTTCCCTGATAATAAATATCACTGCTGTCTGTATTCCAGGTCACGTTCTCGCCGTCCTGGGTAAAGGTCTCATCACCTTTTACATTCTTGATTCCTTCCAGGTCAGATACATCGGATACATCTCCGTCTGCTGATCCGGAATTCTTCAGCCAGTCAGATACGGTAATATCTTTCACTTCACCTTCTGCTGTGGCATTTACGTATACGGTTTCTTCCTTGGAAACTGCATTCTCTGTATCCTGTGTTGCTGCAAGGATCGGGGTAGTTCCAAGTACGGCAGCCATTCCAGCAGCCATGGTAGCGTTCAGAATTTTTTTATTTCTATTCATCGCAATACAACTCCTTATTAAAATCGGTTAGTCATCTCTTAGCCTATGAAAGTTATACAACAAAACTGACCACTAGTCAATATCTGTTTTTTATCCAAATCTTTTCTGGTTTTGATATTGACTTTTGGTCATTTTTGTTTAAAATAAAAATTAATCCATCGTATAACCGTACACAATAAGGAGGAACAGGCATGGGAAAACTGGAGTTAAACAAAATGAGAAAGAAAAGTGCTCTGTACAACACAGCCTTCGAACTCTTTACCACCAAGGGCCTTGCGAAGACCACCATCTCTGATATCGTGGAGAATGCAGGAGTGGCAAAGGGAACCTTCTACCTTTATTTTAAAGATAAATATGACATTCGAAACAAGCTGATCTCACATAAAGCAGGGGAGCTTTTCTCCCAGGCACGGGATGCACTGGAGCAGGCACATGTTACCGGCTTCACCGCACAGCTGCACTTTCTGGTTGACAATATTCTGGACAGGCTGGAGACAGAAAGCGATCTTCTTGGTTTCATTTCCAAGAATCTGTCCTGGGGTGTTTTTAAGGATGCCTTCCAGGAGCAGGCGGACGAGGATGATTTTCCTTTTTTCCAGGAGTATCTGAATCTTCTGGATCAGTCCGATGTACAGTATGACTCTCCGGAACTGCTTCTTTTTACCATTATCGAACTGGTAAGCTCCACAAGCTACAGCTGTATCCTGCACTCCCAGCCCGTCTGTCTTGCCGAGTACCGTCCCTATCTTCATAAGACCATCGACTGTATTCTGCAGGCCTTTGCCCACACTGACGAGTCAGGGCTTTCCGCAGCGAATATGAATGTAATTTCCGATAAACATTTCGACCAGAATTAAAAAAGACATCCTGAACAAACGCAAAGCATTTCGCTTCACACTTGCCCAGGATGT
>CAVJRB010000095.1:7345-7759 GCA_963651655.1 bacterium
CTAAAAAATAATATGAACTGTTTGGTCAGAAACGAGCTGCGCAAACAATTCGTTATCTACTAATTCTGTAACTAATATAATTGCATGATCAACCTGCTCTTTACTATAAGTGATATTGCGTACATCTTTTCTATAACCATCAAGATTATCTATGCTGATTTTTCCTTCTCTTATGAGCTGGCATAATATAGCATCATTACTCTTATAGGAAACCGGAATCGGCATTTTCGCTGCAAATACCTTTCTTAAATCTGCCTCCGCCATTCTCTGAAAATCATATGCATCACCATCCTGGGAATATATAGTAAGTACCTTTGTTTCAGGATAATACCACGATACAATCTCGGCTAAAATCGTAATTGATACTTCACCGGCATTTTTCTTTTTTACTCTGCCAGTAGATAAAATTTCTTC
>CAVJRB010000096.1:0-3062 GCA_963651655.1 bacterium
CATTTTATATGTGGATTCTTCCCATACCGTTCTGCAAGTTTCCCTGCCAGACGTGCAGAATATTTTTGAAATACAGGAGAATTGGGGCACGCATTGTGCCGTTCTCCGAATTTATGATGGATTCCATTCCAATCTGTTCTTTCGATTTCCGGATACTTCTTTGCCATCCATGCCGGAACCGCACCTGTGGAGGTTGCAAGAACAATATCATAATTTTCTTTACTTAACATTTCCACGATATCATCCAGTTCCGAGAAATCATATACCTCCTCTGCCGGCTGAATCTTTGCCCAGGAAAATACATTGATGGTAGCACTGTTAATATGTGCATCCCTGAATATTTTCATATCCTCATCCCAGATCTTTCTAGGCCACTGATTGGGGTTATAATCACCGCCATATAAGATCCTTTTGATTTTTTTCTCATTTTTCATCCGCTTATCACCTCATTTTTTCTATAAAAGAACAAAGTCCCCAATCCTGATCATTGGCATAGGGATCTGCGAAATCAGCCCGTACTCCATTTACCATGTATGGAAACACATATGCACAGGTCGCCGTTCCATCCGGATAAAACATGGACATTACACCTCTTAAGGAATTTTGTGCTTTTTCCTGATAATGCACATCCCCTGTCAAAAGGGCATAGCGGCGAAAAACACGTCCCGTTTCCGCACTCCAATAATGGGGGAAGGTATCTCCATACAATCGTCTCTTGCCAAACCAGTAGCCATCCCAATGCCGGATTGCCACTTCATGAAGATGATAGTCCGGCTGTTCTCCATTAAACAGATCCAGCATTTCCATCTGCTGCCTTGCTCCGTCTAAGTACTTTTCTTCATGGGTAATCTCATATACCTGAAGAATAACATCTGCTGCTGGTGCAATAATACTCTGTTCAAAATTCACTTCATGTGACGGATAATTTTTACCGATCACAATCAGATTGTCTCCATGTTTTCGGAAAATCCGTTTCATTTCCTCTGCCTCTTCTGTCCATCCAGCTTCTTTTAAAGCGTTGTATATGGATACGATTGGCAATTCAATGGGGTAAAAACGATATCCACCTAATTCATAAAATTTATATATGATTTTTTGAGCAATCTTCAGATCCTGTGGATTTTTCCATAATTTGTAACATTCCACAAAGAAGGTTGCTGCCCAGGGATAATTGTATAAACGGAAATAGCGGTTATCCCGTCCGGTATCGTTGCATACCACACCGGTGTCCGGATCGACCAGCTCCCGCAGGTAATACTCTCTGTACTCTTTCAGGCTTTCTTCTTCCTCTTTATACCCAAGAGTTCCGTTTATCTGCAGAAAACGTGCCAGGAGGACACCCATACCGGTTCTTTCCCTGCCTGCATTGAAATCATTTTCCGGTGTATACACAAAATGCTTCTCCTCATTGTCGAATCCAAGGTATGCTCCCTGCAGTTCCCTGATCTGGCCGTGATACTGCTGATTTTTCACGATAAAACGGCATCGGTTTTCCAGCAGCTTCTCAATGGACTGCTGCACGAACAGGCGGCAAATGGTCTGGACTCCGTCTGCTTCAATCCGGAGTACCTGCTCACCGATCTGACTGGCCTTGAATACATAACACCACTCACCTTTGTCATTTTCCTGGATTACCGCTCCATTTACTTTTAGTTCTTTTGCGTGAAAGGAAGGGATGATCCTAATTTTTTCCTGCTCTCCCACAAAAAGAAGATAACGCTTTGCCTTCACATCAATAAAAGACGGATACGCTTTCAATTTTCGGTAAAAATCATCTTTTCCATTGTGAGGAAACAGCTTCCAAGTAATTTTCAATTCCTCTCCAGGAGCAAATTCCTTCGGAGACGGGTGCAGCAGAAAACACCCTCTGTCATTGCTCATCCTGGTAAGATCACGTTCTACACTATAACCGGAAAGGCTTCCTTCTGTCAGAACCATTCCCAGATGAGGGGCTTCTCCCCCCATTCTGAGGCACATCACATAACTTGTATTTTCGCCGCAGAAAAGATGTGTGTGGCACCGATAATCCAGACAGATATTGGTAGCGTCATACCTGTCCTGCATGGGGAAAGTAATCCCAATGGTTCCCATATTTGTAAAATAAGAGTGGTCACTGTTGTTTACAATTAAAATTGTGGTTGTCAGCTCATCTTTCTCCCGCACATTCTGCACCGTCCAGGAAAATTCATCTGGACACCCGACCTGCGCATATGGATAATCCTCTCGGAACCAATTCATCTTTTTTTCATCATTTTGAAAGATAAACTCTGTTAATTCTGTCTGCATTTTAAACTACTCCTTTACACCACCTAATGTAATTCCTGTTACAAAATATTTCTGTAAAAATGGATAAATGCAAAGCACCGGAACCATGGAAATAAAGATCTTAGCTGCGTTCAATGTGGTATTGGACATCATGGATGCCTGCTTGATCTGTTCCGCTGTCAGCTGTGAGGTATCCAGCTGGAAAATCAGCTGCTTAATGTATGTCTGTAATGGATAGAACTGTTCTCCTGTTGACAGCACCAGTCCCTGAAAAAACTCATTCCACTGGCCCACAATGGTAAAAAGCGCAACTGTTGCAATAACCGGCTTTGACAATGGAACAATGATCCGGACCAGAATACACCACGGACTGGCTCCATCTACCATGGCAGCTTCTTCCAGTTCCTTAGGGATTTCCTGAAAGAAATTCACCACCATCAGAATCAGGTTAAATACCGGAAATCCGCCGCAGATGGCAAGACCAAATGCACTGTTCATCAAACCATAGGATTTCATTACCATATACCATGGAATGGCTCCGCCTGAGAAAAGCATACAGAACAGGAAGATCCACATGATCACATTGCGTGCCCGAAACTCCTTTGCTGATTTTGCAAGTGGATAAGCTGCCATCACCAACACCGGAAGCGTGGTGATCAAAGCAAAGAAAACGCGCTTAAGTGACACCCAAAAGGAAACGAAAAAACTTTTTTCTCCCATAATCTCTTTGTATGCGGTTAATGTAAAATCAACCGGCCAGAAGCTTACCAGACCAGCTTCTGCGGCCGTCTTAGAGC
>CAVJRB010000097.1:0-3316 GCA_963651655.1 bacterium
ACCAGCGACAGCGAATTTCCCAGGTTCCTGTTTGTATTTGAAATCCTGTTCGCGGCCTTTATGGGAATCTGGGTTCACCAGATGGCAAAGAAAATAAAGGCAGAGCTTGTCCTCCTCCGTTCCAGCGTGATCCGTGGGGAAAAAGCCCCTGTGCGGATGTATTTCCAGAACCCTACCATTTTCCCGGTGGGAGATATCCGGATCACTGCCGAAATTACAGGCGGAGGTCAGATTGTGCGGCACACAGGCGTTGCTCCAAAGAGCCGTGATCAGTGGCAGCTGCAGATTCAGCCGGTCCACTGCGGTGAGACCAGGATCGTGATCACGGAACTGCGTATTTTTGATTATATAGGGCTGTTCTCAGCCAGAATCCATTCTTTGGGGAAAAGAACGGCAGCTTTCGGTGCCGCGATGACTGTTTTGCCAAGAATCACACCTTATTCCTTCGAGAAGCTTCCTTCCTTTGTAAATGAGAGAGAGCAGAATCAGGAAGTGGTGCTGGACCGAACCGGAACGGACAGCCAGGAGATTTTTGACACCCGCTATTACCGCCAGGGCGATATGCTGAAAAACATCCACTGGAAGCTAAGCGCCAAGGCCGACGACATTCTGGTGAAGGAATTCAGCATGCCTGTTGAGCTGGCCGTGGAAGTGTATCTGGATATGGTTGCTGATGCAGACAGGGAAGAATGTTCCATCAGAGAAGCGTTCTTCCAGAAAAAACGCAGCGTCTCCAAAAAAATCTATTTCGAAGCCGGATTCTGCCATTCAGCCAGCGGCTCAGCCTTCCCCAGAATCCCTGGACGCTTTCTGGGATCTGGCAGCCTCCGCAGGAAATGCTCTCGCCGAGCACAAAATTCCATTCGTTTACATCATCCCCCTGAAAAAAGGCGAACCCTTCCAGGTTCAGGTACCATCTCTGGACAAGCTGTATCCCGCCCTGGAAGAAATAGTGGGAATCACCCCAGAGGACTGCGAAGTCCTGCCTTCCGTCAAAAACGGCAGCTCCCTTCGCATCACTCTTGACGGAGAGGTTCATGAAAATTAAATCAGCATAGCGAAAAATTAAGCATTTGTAAGATTGAAGCAGGATATCAATGCGCAGTTATTTCATTTATATTAGTTTTACAAAAAGGAAGCACCCATCAAAATGAAGAAAAAAAGTCCCCCACCAAAAAATCAAACATGGAAGTCCTGATCCTGGACAGCGCCTACCAGCCCCAGCCAGCGAAAAAGCCCAAAAAGGTCAGCGAAAATCTCCTGGCCTTTCCCGCTCTTTTTCTGTCTGTGGCCATCCTTTTCGGAAGCGTAGGGTCCGCCTTTTCCCTAAAGCTTCCCTGGCCATTTGCGGGACTTGGCATCCTTTTGTACAGCCTGTTTTTTACCTGGTTTTTCCTGGAAAAAAGACTGGATGGGAAGCGGCTTTTTGCCGTCCTTTTTCTGATCATCGTATACGGCGTGGTCTGTTTCATTTTGCAGCAGCAGATTACCAGCGGCTTCTACCGCACCGCTGACGGCGTGATCCGAAAGATCAACCAGACCTACGGCGGCAACCTCCGCTCCTTTGGAACCGGCACAGAACAGGATGCCCTTTGCTTCTGGCTGTGCATTCTGTTCCCCATAACCGGAATCTTAGGCGGCAGCCTGGTGAAAAAACAGAACTGGCTTCCTATCCTTGCCGTCCTTTTTCCTGTAGCAGCCCTTACCATGGCAGCAGGCGGAAAGCCGGGCACTCTCTGGCTTTATCTCTTTGTAATGATGGTGCTTTTGCTTTTTGCAGCCGGAAGAAATCACCTGCCCGGATGGAAAACAGCAGGAATGGCAGTATTTCTGGCAGTGATCATTTCCGTGCCCGCTTGGTATGCGGCGAAACCTCTTTTGTCCGCCCCCACAGCAGCGCTTACCAAAACCACCGCCAGGATCCAGAACCACCTTCTCCAGTCCCTGTGGCAGTTTCTGCCCAAAATCTCAGGAGGAAACCTGAAGCTCTCCTTAGAGGGTGTAGGAGGCGGCGTGGAAGACGGGCAGTTAGGCCAGGTGGACGGCTATTATTTCACTGGCATGGACGCCCTGAAGGTGACCAGCACCCAGATGCCCCAGGAGACCGTTTACCTGAAAGGCTTTATCGGGGAAGAATACACCGGAAACAGTTTCGAAGCAGGAAATGAGGAAAACTTCCAGAACGCGGCAGCCTCCTGGAAAACCGAGGGCAATTCCTCCATATATATCCAGAACCTGCCGTTCCTTCGCATGCTTTATTACGAGAATTATGCTCCCTCAGATGAGGAAGAGGACGGCCCCACTGCCATTTCCAGTGAGCTTCAGACCACAGCAGCCACCATCATAGTGGAGAACTTAAACGCCAACACCCAGTACACCTATGTGCCTTACAACGCCTTTTTGAACGACAATTACCAGATTAGCGGTGGGGATGACTTTGTGGCAGGCCAGACTCTCCAGGACGATATTTTCTCCTGCTACTGGCGCAGTGACTACAAGGAACTGATGGAATCCTACCGTGATAAAGGAAACACAGACGGGGTACTCAATGACCTGGAAGCTTCCTACCGCTCTTTTTGCACCACCTACGATCTGCAGGTGCCGGAAGAGGGATTTTCCCGTCTGAAAAAAGAATGTAAGGAAAAGAAGGAAGAGGAACACTGGGGCCAGTCTGAGATGGGCGTGGACCGCCCGGACTGGGATGTTGCAGACGAGTATGAGGAAATCCGCCAGTATGTGGTGAAGCGTCTCTTAAGCCAGTGTTCCTATGAGCTTGATGCAGATAAGCTTCCGGAGGGAAAGGACTTTGTGGAGACTTTCCTGTACGATACCAAAGAAGGCTATAGCATGCACTTTGCCGCAGCGGCCACCATGATGTTCCGTATGTTCGGCGTGCCTGCAAGATATGTGGTGGGCTATGCGGCCCCAAAAGAGCTGTTTACTGCAGATGAAAACGGAACCTATACCGCCATTCTGGAGGATGACAATGCCCACGCCTGGGTAGAGATTTACCAGCCTTTCCTTGGCTGGACTCCTGTGGAGGTAACTCCCGGCATGGAAGCCGAGGTCGTGGATCAAGAAGAAAATCAGCAGCAGGAAGGCGCGGCACCAGCTCCGGAAGAAAAAGAAGAGAATGCGCCGGCCGAAGATACCACAACTATGAAAACAAGGCTTCTGTCCTGGTTTACTGGAAACCTGGAAAGTATTATGCTGGTTGTTCAGGTGCTTCTTGCTGCGGTAATCGTATTTTTCCTGGTGAAAAAAATCCGTCGAACCCGAAAGGAAAAATACGGCACAGGCGAAGACCCGGCAGGAC
>CAVJRB010000098.1:0-11017 GCA_963651655.1 bacterium
CGGCACCTCCACACTTTCCTGGAGGGAAAAGGTATCTTTCTGTGAGCAGGAATATGCCCGTCTTGGAAGCCCTGCTATTTTCAAGATCAGTCCGCTGGTTTCCCCGGATTTTGATTATGTTCTGGAAAACCGCGGTTATGAGATTCAGCATACCACCAATGTTATGGCAGCTGATCTGGAGCATGCGGATTTGTCAGCTCCCTGTGACCTGGTAACGCTCACAGATGATATTCCGGATATCTGGATTGAGAGCCTTTTTGATCTGAAAGGAACCATCAATCCAGTTCACCGGGCCGTGGTTCCTTCTATGTATCATGCAATTGTGAAGGATACTGTCTGTGCTTCTATCTGGAATAATGGAAAAATCATTGCCACAGGGCTTGGCATTCTGGACCGTGATTACATTGGATTATATGCCATCCATGTGAGGGAAGATTTCCGCCACAAGGGATATGCGCGCCAGATCTGCACTGCACTGCTCAAAGAAGGAAAGAAAAAAGGAGCCACACGTGCCTATCTTCAGGTCGTAGAAGGAAACACTCCTGCGCGCAACCTTTATGAATCCCTTGGACTGAATTTTGTTTATACATACTGGTTCCGTGTTCAGACCCAGACCGACCGTGTCTAAAGAACCAAGTAATTATCTTATTTTGTTTCAATTTCCTTTTCAAATACTTAAATCGTAAAAGACTGTGAACCGTGCCGTCAACAGGGCACATCTTCACAGTCTTTTTTGGGGGAATCGTATTTTTATGAAATACTATATTTGATTTTTATTGGGTAATGCTGTTAAGTTATGTATTTATAAATGAATTACTCAGTCTTATACTGTCTTTTTCTGCAGATTGGCTGATCTTACATTTCCTACAACCATGCTGGTCAGCGGGCTGAAATAAAGAAGACTGGTCAGTACGCAGTAAATTGGAGTCATAATTGCAAACTGCACAAGACGTCCCGGCATGATCGCATAAAAGTTAGAACCGATCATGACAAGACCTGCAGTGGTAAATCCAAGAGTTCCTACCACACCGGAAATTACGATTCCAGCGCACATGATCACAGTTTTCACCTTGCGGCTCTTCTCAGCCATCAGCTTGCCTGCTAATCCGGCAACTACGCCCCATGTGATTGCAGATAAAGTGATCAGCGGATTCACGCCATAGCCTTTCATGAAACATCCGATGATGTCTGCCACGCCGCCCTCTACACCGCCTGCAACAGGTCCCATCCAAAGACCGGCAAGTACAGTTGCGATAGTACCAAGTGTAATACGGTATACACCAAGGTCAATTACCAGCACACGGGATAAAACCAGCTGGATTGCAACCAGCAGTGCCAGAAATACAAGCGTCTTAACGCTCCATGTCTGTTTGTTTTTACGCATAATAAAAACACCTCCATAATGATTAAAATAACAGAGTAGTTACCATAAATAATAATCCCTCCACATTATGAGATGTTCTCATATGTAGCAACGGGTGCGGAAAATATATCGTAAGCAGCCTGCTGCTTTTCGTTTCACGGCGACTCCCCAGCCAGTGAACACTTGACGCATAAATTCCTACTTCGCTATTATTTATTTAAGCCGATTATAGCACAAAATATGGAAATTTCAATACGTTTTTGTTATAATATTCACACTGAATGACGGATTATAGTTTCGCTATTGACAGTGTATTTTGTGTATACTCCTTTGCTTTTGGCATATTCTAAAAGTAATCTCTGTTAAGAGTAAATTTCCAGAAAAAGGAGTCTTTATATGAGCACAAAATATTCTGTCCAATTACAAGAAAGCCAGCAGCCTTCCTGCCATAATCCGTACAATGTTTTTTATGATAATTACCTGAATACCAATGCCACTACAGAATGCACAGGACTGGGCTACCGTATGCCGCATACCCGCGAGGAATGGGATGCCTGCCGACAGGTTTTTGATTTTCTTCCTGTGCCATTTCTGGATTCGGAGGATACGAAACACTAATGAAAAAATTTACCCAGCTACTTGTTTGTTCCTGTGCACTGCTCTCACTATCCGGATGCGTAGTCCGCGATGCCATTACCGACTATGTAGACACTTCACAAAATACGGCCCAGGAAACTTCTGAAGCCCCAGGACAGCGTGTCTATATGGATGAAGTCAAAGGCATCCTTCAGGACTTTACCGGTGCTACCCTGACTATGAGCAGCCAGGAACAGACCTATATCTTTGATTTATCTGATGCCACGCTTGAATGCGAAGACGGCATGATCACCGGAGATGAAATCAGCGTGATCTATGAAGGCCAGCTTTCCAGCGAAGATACCAGCACAGTGAAAGCCCTGAAGGTCGTTGATGACTTCCACAAGAAAAATCAGCTGGAAGTACGCAAGGCCTATGGAGAAGTTCAGGGACTGACACCGAATACCATCACTATAAAAGATGAACAAGGAAAGACAGCCACCTATCCAATAACCGGGACTGAACAGTATTATCAGGGCGGTATTCGGCAAGGTGCGTGGGTCTATATCAATTTTAAAGGAGAATTTTCATCCGGGTCTGATGGGGATACATCCCTGAATGCCAGCCATCTGAAGGTATTAAGTGTCTCCGACATTGATCCTCTGACTTTGCCGGATCCTACACCAACCCTGGAGCCAACTCAGGAGGCTTCCACAGATGTTCCCCAGGAGCAGCAGCTTCATGCAACTGTCCAGAATATTTCTTCCAATATCCTGACTGTATCTCCTCCTGGTTCTGACAGTCCCCTGAATATAGATCTGTCGCAGATCCCCTCTTACTTCAAAGGAGGTACTGCACCTGGCTCCTACGTGTCCATCACGTATCAGGGACAATATCAGGAAAATACCCTGGATGGCGTCACCGTCACTGCTGTCACAGGAGATGATCCTGATTCTTTCAGAAGCCGAGGTCTTACTTATACAGTCAGCGGTACCATTATAGGGCATACCTCCAATACCGTAACTATTCAGACCGGGGACGGTGCAACGATCACCTGCTTTACAGAAGGAGCATCGGACACATCTACCAGCGGTCTTGCTGCCGGCGCCAACATCCTTATCACCTTTGATCCAACGAAATCAAAACAATCCAATATCTACACATCCATCAAGATTCAGGACGCTTAAAGGTGTCCTGAATTCTTTTTTCTCCGTCTCGCAGCCAGTCTTTCATTTGTTCCGTCTCTCCCAGAATTTCGCAAAACGCACGGTATTCTTCAAGAAGTCCGGTTCCATGAGGCACCATATAAGCGCCGGCATCACTTCCAAGTGCTGTTTTTACTTTATATTGATATGCCAGCTGCAGATTCTCTTCCGCAAGACTCACAATGGGCTGCAGGACCTGATCTTCATATCGTCCGCAGTTTCGAAGATTGCGTATAGTTACGAGGGTTGGTACCCATACTGTATTACTGTCTGCAAGCATTCGTATAGTTTCTTCGTCAATATAATTGCCATGCTCCACAGAATCCACACCTGCCTCTACAGCAGCCTGTACTCCATAAACTCCATTGGTATGACTCATTACTGCCATGCCTTCCCCATGCGCAATGTGTACCATCTCATGCACTTCTTCCCTGGAAAGAGGCGTTCCAGTCACCTTTCCATGGTTGTGAAAATCCAGAAGTCCGGTGGTCATGATTTTAATAAAATCTGCCCCCTGTTCCTTCGCTTCCCGGACCAGAGCTGCATATTCTTTCATATTATCAAAGCCTTTTCCTACAATGGAACCATAGTGCCCGTTCTTGTGGATGGCAAAAACAGGGGTGCGGTAATCGATTCCGTATTCTTCCGCCAGCATTTTGGCTCTTCCGGAAACGCCGAGGGCATCTCCGCCGTCCCGCACAAAGGTGATTCCCTGTTCCTGATAAGCCTTAAAATTTCTTCGGATTGCTTCCTCGTTTGCCGCTTCTTTGTGGAGTGCGATTGCTTCCTTGTAGTTTATTCCATCCATAATAATATGGGCATGACATTCTCCAAACATTGTATTCCCCTCTTTGTCACTTATCATTCTCCGAAAAAAGCACGGATTTCTTTCTCCGATGCCTGGACAGAACCCTGAACGAAAAATGGCTTGCCGCCTCCGCGGCCGTTCAGTGCAGCGTTCATATCTTTGGTAAACTGGCGAAGATCTCCATCTTTCTCGCCCATGGCATACTTGTAGCTGCCATCTGCATTCCTGGAAAATACTGCACAGCGGCCCTTGCAAACCTGCAGAACAGCATCCGCAAGCTTCTGGACGCTTCCAGCTTCCATTCCGTCCTCAAACAGCAGCGGATTCTCGCAGTCATTCCATTTAGCAGCTTCATTCACAATAAAATTCTCTTCCAGACTGTGCACTCTTCCCTTCAGGGCAAAATTCTCATCCTGAAGTCTGGCAACTGCCTGCGCAGTCTTATCCATCTTGGCAGAAAGCTTCACGGAAATCTGGCGGTTCTGTTCGTTTACCATGTTCAGATAGTCAAGCACTCTTCTGCCGGAGATCATTTCCATACGCACACCCTCGCGGAACTTGACCACAGAAAGGAGTTTGACCATTCCAATCTCACCGGTACGAGTTACATGGGTTCCGCAGCAGGCACAGGTATCTGCTCCCGGAAATCTGACAATACGCACCCAGCCGGAAAGCTCTTTCTTGCTTCTGTATTCCAGTTCCTTAAGCTCTTCCTCTGATGGGTAGAAAATTTCCACTTCCTGGTTCTCCCAGATGATCTGGTTGGCTTTGGCTTCAATCTCTGCCATCTGTGCTTCGTCCAGCATTCCGCTGAAGTCAATGGTAATCACATCGCTTCCCATATGGAAGCCCACATTATCATATCCAAAAGCCTCGTGTACCAGGCCGCTTACAATGTGCTCACCGGAATGCTGCTGCATAAGGTCAAATCTTCTGGCCCAGTTAATCTGGCCCTGAACTTCCGTTCCTGGTTCCAGAGCACGGTCTGTGTAGTGGATCAGCTCTCCGTTCTTCTCGTGAACGTCTGTGACTGCTGCCTCTCCTAAGGAACCTGTATCGCCTGGCTGTCCGCCGCCTTCCGGATAAAAGGCTGTCTGATCCAGAATTACCTCATATCCTTTCTTGCCCTGGCGGCATTCCAGTACTTTAGCTGTAAATTCTTTTTTGTATACATCTTCATAATATAATTTCTTTGTCTCGTACATGTCTGGTCCTTCTTTCTGTATTTCTAAACAGACTTATTGTCTGTGACGATTATAGTCTATTTCACCATTCCCCGCAATTCTGAAATTTTTATAAATTTTTTCTGAAAAGCTGAAGTACTTTTCTTTTCCGGCGCGTTATAATAAGAGAACGGACAGGAAGGGGGCTGATAGCATTTCACAGGAACAATATCTGGAATATTTGATTGAACAATATCAAAATTTAATTTATTCCATTTGTCTGAAATCAGTAGGCAACCCCTTTGATGCAGAAGACCTCACCCAGGAGGTATTCCTGTCCGCCTACAAAAATCTGGTCCATTTCGATGGTCAGTATGAAAAAGCATGGCTCAGCAAAATTGCAGTACATAAATGTCTGGATTTCCTGAAAGCTGCCGGACGGCGGCAGGTTCCAACGGAAGACATTTACTTCTCACAGATTCCGGATTCAGCACCCCAGGCATCACCGGAAGAAGAATGTCTGCTGTCTGATTCGGAACAACAGGTATTCAGAATGTGTGACAGTCTGAAAAGCCCTTACCGTGAAATTGCGATCTTGCATTTCTGTAAACAAATGTCCGTAGCAGAAATTTCGCAAAAGGAAGGAAAGAATCCCAAAACCGTCCAGACACAGCTCTACCGTGCCAAAAGTATGTTCAAAAAATTGTTAGCAGAAAGGAGCGATTAGATGCATATCAATAATAATGACCTTGAAAAATTTCAAAACGATGTTATGAACACAGACGAAATGATCTCATTTCTGGAGCATCTGGATCAATGCGATTACTGCCTTGAGCAGTTGATCGAACATTCTGAACAGGACAATCAGACGGTCGCTCCCGCTTATATGAAAGAAACGATCATGAAACGTGCCACAGCTCCTGATACCCGTGCCAGGAAGGCCGCTGTAGATACCACCTACAAAATGCGGATTTTCTATGAGGGACTTCGAACTGTAGTGGGAGTAGCACTGGCACTGGTTATGCTTCTTAGCCTGGGACAGGCGAATCTCTTCACATCCCAGGTACCCAAATCGGTAACAGAAGCTACCGAAGCCAGACAGGAAACTCGAAGTTCCCTGCGCAGCTTCTCCAATAGTATCACTGACGGACTATGCACTGGTCCGCAAAAGCTTGCTGAGTATATTAATAATCTTTCTAATACAATCACAAACGGAGGTAACTAACATGCCAAAACAAAAACGCGGATTTTTACTTTTTATCTGCTCCCTGATTCCAGGTGCCGGAGAAATGTACCTGGGCTTCTTCAAACAGGGAATCAGCATTATGACGCTTTTCTGGGCAATCATTGCAATTGCAGGAGGCTTCAGTACAGAATTTCTGGTCATCTTCCTTCCTGTAATCTGGTTTTACAGCTTCTTCCATGTACATAATCTGAAAGAACTTCCGGAAGAAGAGTTCTACGCCATTGAAGACAGCTATATCTTCCATCTGGATCAGATCTTCTCCGGCTTCCATAATACTTCTTCCAGACAGCTGAAAGCAGCCTCTGTTCTTCTGATTGTCTTCGGAGCCGCAATCGTCTGGAACAGTGTCAGCGAACTGCTTTACTGGATTCTTCCAGACTTCCTTGGAGGCCTTGTACAGACTATTATGTATCAGATTCCATCCATTGTCATCGGACTTCTGATCATACTCGCCGGCTATCAGATTCTTACCGGAAAAGTAAGATCTTTCCAGAAGCAGCCGGAGGAACAGGAAGAAAAAACGAAACAGGAGCACTACTGGCAGCCATACCGTCCTTACCAGCAGCCAGAGGATACCGCCAATGTCCCTACTGAGAATATTTCCGAAAAGCCAGTTCTTCCAAATATAGAAAATACAGAAGATGCAGACAAAGAGTAAAGTTTACCGCCGATGATTTCTAGTTCATCGGCGGTAATTTTATGGAAATTTCTCCAAAAGAAAGCTTATTTCTGGTGCCGTCTGCTTCTTCTACAAGAAGCCTGCCATCCTCACAGATAGACAGCGCTCTGGCACTTCTGCTGTTCTTGTTATCTATAATTGTAATATCGTGTCCCGGAACAATATTATGTGCTACGTATTCCTGGGACAGCTTCAGATTCTTAGTCTCACTGAGAAGGTGGTTCACAATCTGCGCCACCAGGCGGTTGCGGTCTGCACTTCGGGCGGCCTGCTGATCCGGATAAATACCTCCTGCCACTCCCCGGAGCTCTTCGGAAAGGGTTTCCTGGTTTACATAAAGATTCAGTCCAATTCCCACAATAGCAAACTCAATGCTGCCGCTCTCAAAATCTGTCACGGCCTCTGTGAGGATTCCGCAAACCTTGCGATCATCCTTATAAAGGTCATTCACCCACTTAATTCCAAGTTCAATGCCGCACACTTCCTTCACAGCCTTGTATACGGCTGTCGCTGCCGCAGTGGTGATCAGAAGGCTTCCCTCCAGGGTCTCATCTGGTTCCAGTATCACACTGAGATAAATCCCGCTTCCCTTCGGGGAGTAAAAACCTCTGCCTCTGCGTCCTCTTCCAGCAGTCTGCTCCATAGCTACCACAAAGGAACCATTTCCTGCCAGTCCGCTTACTGCAGCCTGTCTGGCTTCCAGATTCGTAGAACTGATCTCATCAAATATTTTAATCTCTACCTTAGGCTGATCAAGAAAAAGACGAATGCCCTCCGCTGAGATCAGGTTGCTCTCCTTGGCAAGAACATAGCCTTTATTCGGTCCTGCCTCTATGGGATATCCCTCCTGACGCAGGCTCTTCACAGCCTTCCACACAGCAGCTCTCGTACAGGAAAGCTCTCGACCAATGTCCTCTCCGGACAATGTCTCACCTTTGTGCTGCTCTAATAATTCCAAAAGTCTGGATTTCACCGTCATGCTTTTATCCTTCATAATTCTCCAGGGCTTTCTTCAGAAAGTCCCGGTATTCTTTACGCACATTCTCCGGTGAAAGTAATCTGACGCTGCTGCCAAGTGCTGCAAGCCATCCGTAAAACTGGGTGCTCACATTTACCTGCACTCTGGTAACGGAGTGCTCGTTGTCCTTGGCCATAACCATAATGTCCTGGCCAAATCTGTCGATCATGACTCCAACAAGATGATTCTCAAATTCCAGGCTGATATTCTCTTCCCGGCCGCCAAACATCCCGAAAGTACCCGCAGCAAATCTGGCGCTGTCAAACCTCTCGAAAAGCTCTTCCCCATTCCTGCTGTCTTTCTCCATGACGATCTTCAGCATTTTGTCAACACGGTAATGCTTGACGATTCCGCTCTTCTCATCAATTCCAATGAGGTAGTAATTCTCGTCCTGCCAGATCATCTGCCACGGACTGATCTGATAGCGCGCTCCGCCCTTCTTCAGCTGACGCTCCTTGGATACGGTCCATTCTGTATACTGGAAGCTGATCTGCCTGTTCTTGGAGATGGCTCTGTGGATCTCATCTATGTTGTAGTAGATATTCTCATTTGTATTCTTCACACGGTTCTGTACGATCACCTGCCGCTGCAGATCCTTGGCCTGATAAATACTGGTAAGGCTCTCAAGCTTCTGGATAAGCTGACGGGATTTGCCTGTGGTAAGAAATCTGGAGGACTGGACTGCATCAACAAGCAGTTTCAGCTCTGCAACCTCAAACTCACGGCTGGCAAGATAAAACCCCGACGGTCTTTCCCTGCGGTTCATAATATCCATACCGAACACGCGCAGAGTCTCAATATCATCATATATGGTCTTGCGTTCTGCATGAATTCCGAAATTCTCCAGATATGCGATCAAATCCTTCACACTCATGGGATGGGCTTCGTCTGTCTTCTCCGCAAACACCCGCATAAGATATAAAATTTTCAGTTTCTGCTGGAAAGATTTCGGCATGATCCTTACTCCTATTTATCCGTCAATACTGCTACGACTCCAGAATATAATACCATAAAAGCAAAGAGCAGAGCAATAATATCTGCCCCATGAAAATCATAATTAAATATCATGGCACCTCCTATCATGATCTCCAGAGTAATAAAGATGCCAAGCACCATCGCTGTGCTTCCTGAGAACTTCTTCGTACTGTCCTTCTCCTGCACAACATCCATATAGCCTTCTGCAAGTGCCGCCTTCCTGTGACTGGTCCTTCTCCCTAAATTCCACATAATCTCTTCCTCCTCTGATTCATGCAGTGTCTGTCCGCAAGCAATATATCGAACATATTTTCCGAACATGTTTTCTTTTATGTACTTAGTCTACCACAATATTAGTCCTATAAAACGGCACGAAATCATTTTATTCGAATATCTGTTCGTTTTTTTTGTAAACATGGAGGAAATTCTGCAAAAAAAAATATCACCGCATACTGCTCTATACTTTAAAGCAGCAAACGGTGATATCCCGCATATTAAAATATCCGAATCCTAAATGTTAGAATCCTGTTTTTACATAAATCCGGCGAAAACAGACGCTGTGACAACTGTCAGAAGACCGGCAACCGCAATTGCAAGGCTGCTCATGGCACCTTCTACCGGTCCCATTTCCATAGCCTTGGCAGTACCGATGGCGTGAGCAGATGTGCCAAGCGCAAGTCCTTTTGCGATAGGCTCCTCGATCTTTGCGATCTTGCAGACTGCCTCTGCGATCACATTTCCAAGTACTCCAGTGATAATGATAACCGCAACGGTAATGGTCACAAGACCGCCCAGTTCCTCAGATACGCCCATTCCAATGGCTGTTGTAATGGACTTGGGAAGCAAAGTTACATACTGTGAATGGGAAAGTCCGAACAGCTTTGCAAAAACCAGAACGCTTACCATGCTTGCCAGCACACCGGAAACGATCCCGATAATAACTGCCTTCAGATTCTTGCGAAGAAGAGTAAGCTGTCTGTACAGGGGCACTGCAAGGCACACCGTAGCAGGGGTGAGCAGATAACTGATATACTGTCCGCCTGCATTGTAGGTCTTATAGTCCACCTGCATCAGCTGCAGCACGCCCATAACGCACAAAATCGCAATCAGAAGAGGATTAAACAATGCCATCTTGAACTTTTTCTTCAGCAAAAGTCCGATCTCATATCCTACCAGACTTAATGCAGCCCCGAAAAACAGGGAATTCTCAATAAAAGATATCATTTCTTCTCTTTCCTCCTGTCTTTTCTGATTACAAACTGGGTACTGCGTCCCGTAACTACCATTACGATCACAGTGGTCAAAATTGTAATGATCACAACAGGAAGCCAGATTGGCTGCAGGTCTCCCCATGCTTCCAGAAGACCAACACCTGCCGGGACAAACATAACCGGCATAATTTCAACCAGAAAATCCGCTGCATCCTCCACCTGTTCCAGCTTCAAAATTCCGCTTGTCAACGCTCCCAGCATCAGTACAAGCCCGTAAACACTGGCTGGTACCGGAAGGAGCAGAAGGATATGTAAACCCTCCCCTAACGCTGAAATCAGCAGAATAATACAAAATTGCCTGAGATACTTCACTTTTTGTCATCCTCCTCGCTGTCTCCACAAAGAAGTCCATTTGCAATTTCCAGATACGGCTGCAGTTCCTCCAGTGTAGCCCGTCCATTACGCTTCATCTTCGTCACGCCCGGGTAGCTTGCCGGTATGGATTTGGTCATATTCCCATCGCCGTAGATCTTAACCATATCTCCGTTTTCCAGAGTGTCTCCGGCAATCAGCTTGTCATTTCTGTTATAAATTCCTTCCTTGGGAATATCTGCCTTGAAAACCGTCTTTTTGTCCATATCCACGAATACCATTTCTTTCAGTACATCTCCGGCTTCTACGTAGATTGCGCGGATGGCTTCCTGCTCAAGGCGGGCTTCCTCCTGCTTATCCTTCTCAGCCTGCTTCGCGACAAGATTCCAGAAGGATCCTCC
>CAVJRB010000099.1:0-1456 GCA_963651655.1 bacterium
AGATTATCTCACAAATGGAGGGGGATGAAAAACCGGGAGGTTATTCATCGCTTACTTTACCTTAGCTACAGTAGTGGGATCGTATCTAAATGAGATCTTAAAAGCATCATCAAAATAAGTACCTTTTTCCAGTTTTTCTACTGTTATCATAAAAATAAACCTCCTGTGTTAAGTCTTTATATAACTTAATCACAGGAGGTAAATATATTTAGATAACCCCTATATAATTTAGGCTACTAACTGCACATAAAGCCCCAGTTTTCTAGTACAGTACATATAATCCTCTAAGTAGTGGATCATACTTTCAGTATGTATCTTGGAACATTGATTACTGGCAATCCTTATACATAAATCAATTCTTTCAGGATAATCTCTTCCGCAATCGCTTTGTGCTGATTGGCAACTCTTACCCATGCCATCTGATCTGCTTCTTTATCCGGCAGTGGTTCTTTTTCTTCTAACTGCTTCAGAATTACCTCTTCCCGTTCTCTGGCTGCCTTATCTACTTCCAGAAGATGTTCTCCAATGGTATCCTCCAGAAGCATGACCTGATACAGGGAATTTTTATGATTCTTCAGATAATCTCTGCGTAAGAATCCATACTTGCCAAGTTGCTCCATCTGTTCACCGGATTTATAAGTAAGATTCGGAATCAGGTATCCATTTACATTTGTATACGTTAATTTCATTTTATTAGCACTCTCCATTTCTCATCATTTTTTTACGACAAATTTACGACATTTGCAATAAATCTGACACGTCTTCACAATACCAGACAGAATGACTGATACCCCGGAAAGCCTGTAAAACAGGCACTTTCAGGATACACAAGACAGGACAAAAATCGACTTCCATTATCAAGAGGTGAGTGCTAATTTATTTGTGAAGAATTTGTGAAGCCTTAAAATGAAAAAGCAACTTCTAATATTATATTAGTCTTTATCCTATGGCGTAAAACAGCCGCTCAGTGGGAGACAGGCTCCAGCTGAACGGCTGATTGGAATTTTGGAGTTATTTCTTTATATATTTGCAGATGGCGGACAAAACTTTGGTGATGTCCAGGGGTTTGGATATGTGCTCGTTCATTCCGGCTTCCTTGGATTCCTGGATATCTTCCACGAAGGCATTGGCGGTCATGGCAATGATCGGGATCGTTCCAGCGTCAGGTCTGTCCATGGAACGGATCTTTCTGGTGGCTTCGTAGCCGTTCATCACAGGCATCATAACGTCCATGAGAATGACATCATAGGTCTCCGGCGGATTTTCGGAAAACAGGTAAACTGCCTGCTGGCCGTTATACGCTTTGGTTACCACGGCTCCGGCATCCTTCAGGAAGGTTTCTGCGATTTCCATGTTCAGGTCATTGTCCTCTACCAGAAGCACACGGACTCCGGAAATATCGCTCTCTTCCATTTCCGCATCCATAACAAGGCCATAGCAGGTGATAGGAGAACCG